>NZ_NOXS01000001.1 GCF_002251735.1 Elstera cyanobacteriorum
TCCCATACCAACCTCCCATCAAACTCAGAGGCAGCGTCCCTCGCATGGAACGCGGAAGTGGGATAGGTGGGGCCGGGACAGCGCTTACGTTTAAAGTCGTCCGACCAGCGACGCCGAATGGACGCTAGCGCGCCTTCGATCGGCTCCAAAACGGCCTCGATCATCTGGAGCCTCATTGGGGTAGACATAGGAGAATCCGAAAAACAGCAGCGCCAAACGCGTCGCCAACCTAAAGATCGACCAAATCTAATGCCACACTGACCCAGCTGAGCGATTACTTACAAGTCGACCCTGTCCGCATTTATTTTTGATACTCCCCATTGCGCAGAATTTTTAATAGTTGGGCAGCGTGCGAGATGCACGACGCACCGACACGCTGTTTAGTAGGAAATTGTTAAAATTAAACAATTTTTATGACATTTAGCGATATTTTTTGCTGGAACTGCGAGTCGCAATGGTATGTTAAAAAGCCAGGAGATGTACGCGTGAGCAAAGCCACCCCTATTTTCTACGTCACTAGCCTGAGCCACTACACGTCTCTTGGGGCATGCGACAGCTATCTACTGCACAGTGCGCTCGGTCAATCTTCTCATAGCGATGATCAAAGGGATGATACGGGGTGGGCGAGCGAGCTCGGTACCGAGACCGAGCGGATGTTCCAAGATCTGTTCAGTAATAATCCAGTCTCGCTTGAGGAGGCGGCAGAGAATGCTATGCCGGGGTTTCCGGGCATCGCGAAGCAGGTCGAACTGGCAGGCGAACTGGATGACCTCCAGGGTGGGCGCGTCTTCCTAAAAGGAGCGGCCGATTTCGTCGTTATCGAGCGCCGGGCGGATGCTAGCCTTCGTTATACAGTAGTGGAAATCAAGACGGCAGTGAATCAGCGAGAAGAGTTCTTGCTTCAGGTCGCCCTCTACGTCCATCTGCTACGAAATAAACTTGGAGATCAGGCAAAGGTCTTCGCCAAGGTCATTCGGCGAAATCCCGCAACTGACAAGCTTGACCCCGATGCTTTTCAGCAAGTGCCTGATATCGACGATAACATTCTACAGATTGCATTGCAGGATGCTCGACTAATTATCAAACGCTTCTTCGAAGTATACGCCGAGAATGAAGATAAAAAATTACCTGTTATACAGTTTTATCCAAGTTGCGGATTCTGTAATCATGCTCGCCAATGTCTGGACGAAGCTATACGCCGTAATGACTGGGCTGTTCTCGGTCTGACTATCGGAGAACAACAAGCGCTCCGGGAAGTAAAGGTTGCGGCTGAATGCGACCTTGAAAAAAGCAAACACTCCGAAGCAGTGCACCTCGGCCTCAGGCGAAGCCTCAGCGAGATTCAGGATCTGAGATCGGCTCGGTCTGCTGTTCTTCGAAATGGTGGCCTGCATCAGGTGCGCAGTTACGGTTACCGTCGTTTGCCGAAGATCGGCAAGACCCGCCTGCTCGAAATCTTCATCATTGCGCAGAATCATCCGCGAAGCGCCTATCTGAAATTGGCAGGTTTCTCCTGGGCCGCGTTTAACCCTGGGGGCGAACAAGAGAGTAGCGGCGCTCCTTATCTTTCAATCCTGTCGCGCGAGAACGAAAAACACGGATTAGAGGCATTCATCTCTCGCTTGCTTGCGACGATTGACAGCTTTGTGGCCGATGGTGAGGGGCGCGTTTATTTTTATGTCTGGAGACATGAGGAAATCTCAGCGCTAGTAGATCGCTGCGCTCATCATTCCTCCGGCGCAGACGAATTAATGTCCTTCGCCAGCACGCTGACTGAGCGCGACCAAAAGGGGGAGCGGCGGTTCACTGGAATGATGGAAGAAATCGAGTTGCACTGCACGCGGGGCAGCATCGGCAATAGCCTGCTTACGCTCGGGCTGCTTAAATGGCCCAACGCGCCTGACGCTGATCCTGCCGAAGAGTGGCTAAAGCTCGGAGACCATCTTGGCGATTTTATTAGTGACGCTGTTGGCTCTATCAATGACACCGGAAGCCTTAGAAAAGCTATAAATGAGCTTCCTTGGTTGCCCCAGAGCGTTCCAGAACGTGTAGTTCGAGCTATGGCAGAGGGAACCCTTGAACCGGCACTCGTCGCGAATGCTTGGCTTGGGAGCTTAGGTTTTCTCAAGAAAGCTTACCAAAATATTCGTGATGATATTCAGGATCGAGACATAGAGATACTTAAAGCCAATATTTGGCGGCTGCCTGTTTCTCGTTCGAAGAATCTAGCCGTGAACGCTGCCCTTGAGTATATTAAAGGGGCAAACGAGCAAGCGCGGCGCTCCTGGATCGCCAGACATTCTGTCTCACCGGCTCGGCTTGTTGCGCGCGGCAAGGGCATCATTGTGCATAGCCTCAAGTGGATGCCGGAACCCCAAAAATCTCGGCGTATGGAAGTTAGTTTGGACCCAGACTTCTTGCCGCGCTCGGCGAATGGAATTCCAGAGGCGGCCTTCTCGGCGCTCAACCTGGCGAGCAAGGTGCGTGCTGTCCTGTTTGACGAAGATGATAAGGATCTTCCTTTTGACAGCTGGACACCTCGAAAAACCCCTCGCGTCGGGGTTGGTGACGTGATTC
>NZ_NOXS01000002.1 GCF_002251735.1 Elstera cyanobacteriorum
TGCCAAAACACGATGAATTCAAAAGGTGCTGAGAAATTCGCGCTTACCAAAGATCGACGTGGTGCCCGGTGAAACGCCCGATCATCAGAACGCAGCGATCCGTAAACGCCTGGTCCATATGCTGGCTGTAGCGTTTGATCTCAAGATTGACTTGGGCGTCATCACTGATCTTGCCTGGCAGCGCGAGACACTTCTCGAAATCCTGATCCGCATATTTTGCGAAAAGCTGACCGCGTCCCTGCGCAAGGGGATGCCGCGCCTATATATCGAGCACGAGGAGGACTTGCCTACCTTGCGTGGCCAGCTCGATATTACCCGCCAGTTCACCCACCATGCGGTCAACCCCTCGCGCCTTGCCTGTCGGTTCGATCTGTTGTCCGAAGACATCGCGTTGAACCGGATCATGAAGGCGGCGGTGCTTCGCCTTCTTCGCGTCTCGCGGCGCAGTGCCAACCAGCAACGCCTGCGTGAGTTGGCCTTCGTCTATGCCGACATCGTCGATGTGCCGGTTTCAGAGTTGCGCTGGGATGAGGTTGTCATCGATCGTACCAATCGGTCCTGGCAGGACCTCTTCGTCATGGCCCAACTATTTTTGCAGGACCGCTATCAGACGACCACAGGTGGCGCAGGTCAAGGCACTGCTATGCTGTTCGAGATGAACGCACTGTTCGAAGAATATGTCGGGCGATTGATTGCTCGAGCACTTGCGGGAACCGGGCTTACCGTCTCGTTGCAAGGGGGGCGCCTGTTCTGCCTGAGCGCCCAGGATAACGAGAGAGGGCTGTTCCAGACCAAGCCCGACATCCTGATTCGCCGAGGCGGCGCGATCACCCACGTCATCGACACCAAGTGGAAGCGGATTTCCTCTCGGATCGATGACCCCAAGCAAGGGGTCTCGCAAGCGGACGTCTATCAGATGATGGCGTACGCGCAGCTCTATTGTGCTCCGCGCTTGACGTTGCTCTATCCCCATCACCCGGGCCTTGGCCCCGAAGATTTGGTTCATGCCCGTCATCGAATTACGGGACATGAGGCCACCCTGGAGACTGCGAGCACCGACGTGTCGAACGGAACAGATGTACTGACGCGGCTCAGGCGGCTGCTCTTGAGTGAAGAGCCGAAAGTGCACTGCGCCTATGCGTGATTTTCACATTTCTCCAATCTTGATCGTGACCTGCCTTGGGCATTTTTCCCCCAATTTGAAGTAGAGCCCGATCCCTTGTGATGTGCTCCCGAAAAACTGGACTGTTTTGAGTTAGAGTTTTCCATCTGAATTTCCCTGGTTGGGAGGAGCGGAAAAGGATGAAAGCATCGCAGTTCTCGGACGCGCAGAAGGCCTTCACCTCGTGGTCGTCTCGTTTGCTAAAGGACAAAGCGCGCGTCCACCTCTGCGAACGGTGCGCGAACAGCTGTCGCAGACTTTTCGAGCAATCCGAGGCGGGACAGGACATCGACATCCTGATGGACGTTACGATAGTCGCGCTTCAGCGTGAGTGCCAGGGCGCGGACGCTGGGTACGTCGTTCCGACGAACATGGCGGAGCAATTCCAAACGCTTCGGTGTTAGCGCCGCGAGGAGGGTGGGAAGATCCTGAAACGTCAGGTGCGTCTCACCAACGGCCTCACCCTTTTCGGCGCGGTGCCATGCAGCGGTGAAGCGGGCACCCATGTCATCGATCGACCCGATCGACACATTGATGGTTTTTGCGTCACTCATAGCTCACCTCGTTCCCGTTTCACTTCTTCAATGAAATCACCGACCAGGGCTTCGACCGTCGTAAATAGATAGGGCTCTTCAATGCAGCCCAGGTGCCGATGGTCGCCCTTACCTCGTCCATTGTCGTAACCGATCAGACGCTGGCCGTTTCGGCCATAATAGAGCCGGTATTTCAGGGAATGCTCGCTTCCCAACACAGGCACCGGGAGCTTCCAGATTACCATTTCGATGATCGACCCATCGGGCAGATCCATTCGGTCATAGAAAATCCGCTCAGCTTTCATATGGTGTTAAATACCATATGGCATGGCTCATATCAAGTACGCGCGGCAGAGAGAGGCTTCACCTCGTGGTCATTTATCGAGAGATTTGACAAAAGGCCTGTCGGGCCAACTGAGGATTCGGCAGGACGAACGGGCTTGGTTTATCCAACGGTTCGAGTGGTGGGCGATCCGCATGCTATATCTCAGCGAACAAAGACACTGGACATTGCAGTTGCCAGTTGGTCCTCCAGCACCTTACGCGGAAAACTAGCTTTGCCGGCCATTAAAGCTCGCATAGCGCCTTCGACCATTCCGTAAGCGATGTTAGCTGCAATAGTCGGATCAAATTGGCGGTAAATACCGCATTCTAGACCTTGAATATACATATGTCTGATTGCGGTCACTATTTTATCGATTGCCTTACTGAACTGCTCAGGGCTGGCATCACGAGCTGTCTGCAAGACTATAAGTAGTTCACGATCACGCACTGCAGTATCGAACAACGCGCAGATCATTGGTAAAAAGCGCTGGGCAAAGTCAGGTTCGCTTTGCCAGCCAATTCGCATCGCCTCAATCATTCGATCCGCGACCCGTTGGTGGAGGGAGCGCAGGAGTGCAGACTTCTCGGGAAAGAACCGATAAATCGTTCCAACGGCGACGCCTGCGCGGTCAGCGATGGCCGCTATAGTGGTCGCCGAATAACCTTGTTGTGAGAATAGCCCTTCGGCTGCTTGCAAAATTGCTTCTAATTTGGCGTCAGGGGCGATGCGTCGTGTTTTCACCATAACCTAGCAGTAACAGGATCAACCTTGACTGTAAGCGCTAAATTTGGGGCGCGTTGCCGCGATCTATTCAAATAGGTTTGCCTAACATTCTTGCCTTGCGATGGATTGCTACGAACAAAGTAAAAAAACTTAGGTACAGTTGAGCCCGGGCCTGTTTGCCGCACACCAGAACCAAGAAACTGTCAATACCCGAGCTGAAGTTAATCGCTTCTTGCTAACTCTCGGCCCCAGACCGCAGAAGGGCATCGGTAAGGCGATCCCTCAGTGTCAGAATCACCAATGGACGGCCTACCGAAGCCTGCCGATCGGCGGTTTCCGCGCATTGTCCTCATTAGATGGACACCTCGAAAAACCCCTCGCGTCGGGGTTGGTGACGTGATTC
>NZ_NOXS01000003.1 GCF_002251735.1 Elstera cyanobacteriorum
ATCCAGCGAAAGGGGCTGACCCATCCGTGCTGACCTCCTGCTCCAGCACAGAGGTTGAATCAGAAATCACAACACGAGGGAATCCTCTTTCGATTCGGAACGATCGAAAAACGCTCTAATGGCCTAACAGTTCGACTTCTCACTCCGTGTGCGGCAGCGGATCCGTGCCTTCGCTGAGAATCGCCAGGTAGCGCCAGTAGCTGAAGACCCGCCCTCGCTTCCGACCTGTGACCTCCTTCAACTTGCGGTCGGCTCTATGGTTTTTCCACCGACAGCGCAAAGCGCCGCGAGGCGTTGAGCCGCAGCCAATCGCCCCAGGGTTCATACCGCATACCCCAAAGGTAGACGGGCTGCACCGAATGGCGGCGCGGCTGCACGAAGCCGATGGCGGTCAGATCCTTGGTCAATTGTTCAACCGTCAACCCCTTGTTATAATGAACTTGCGCTAGGATGCGGCTGTGTTCGTCCAGGTCCATTGATTCGCCATGCCCCGACTTGCGGCTGCCGAGCAGCGCGGCAAGGGCGCGTAGCGCTTGCGTCATCGGTCCCGCCGACACCCAATCGCCATCGACGATCAACAGCCGACCGCCGGGCTTCAGCACTCGGAACCAGGTGGCGAAGGCCGCCATCGGGTCGGTCAGCGTCCAGACGAGATGCCGGGTCAGGATCCCGTCGTAACTGGCGTCGCTTTCCAGCGCAAGGGTTTCCACATCGCTCAGCCGGGCTGTGAACGGTAGGCCCGCGTGTTTGGCCTTGGCGCGCGCCAGCATCGGTTCGGCGAAATCGGCGCCCGTCACCTCCGCCCCCATCGCCAGCAGCATACGGCTGATTTCGCCGGTGCCGCAGGCGAGATCGAGCACCTTCTTGCCCGCCACATCGCCAAGCCCCGCGCGGAACAGCGCCTGCCAAGCCGAGGTTTCGGCCCCGTCGCGGATGCGATGGCCGCTGGACTGATCGAAGGTTTCGGCGCGCTTGGACCAATAGGCTCGGATATCTTCTTTGAGGTGATGATTCTGGCCATACATCGCATCGTTTGGCATAGGGCTGATCCTCAGGGCAAATAGGCTTCGAGGGCGAGCGACCCCCGGCTGGTGCGGCCGCTGGCAAGGCCGACGCCATAGACGCGGGCGCAATCGTCGCTAACCAGAAGATCGTCGGGCGCGCCATCGGCGATCAAACGACCGTTGCCGAGCAGCAGCACCCGGTCGGCATGGCGCGCGGCAAGGTTGAGGTCGTGGACGGCGGCGATGACAATGCTGCCGTCTTCCGCAGCAACCCGGCGCATGATGGCAAAGGCTTCAAGCTGATTGCGGATGTCGAGCGCGCTGGTCGGCTCGTCCAGCAACAGGACCGGGGCAGGGCGGGTTAGCGCCTGGGCGAGGGCGACCAATTGCTGCTGCCCGCCCGACAGTTCGGCAACGCAGCGGTCGGCCAGTGGCTCCAGCGAACAGCGAGCGAGGGCTTGGCCCACGGCGGCCAGATCGTCGCGCGCCGGGCGTCCACCTGTCCCGCACATGCGCGCAACCAGCAAGACTTCGAAGACGCTCAGCCGGGCAGAGGTGGCGTAGGTCTGCGGCACAAAGCGCACCAGCCCTGCCCGTGCTTCGGCGGATAGGCGGGCAAGATCGCTCTCGCCAAGGCGGACCGATCCGCTTTGCGTCGGCAGCAGCCCGGCAATTGCGCGCATCAGCGTCGATTTCCCGGCGGCGTTCGGGCCGATCAAGGCAATGCTGCTGCCGGGGAGGCAAGGGGCGAGGGAAACCGCGTCGAGAATCCGCCGAGCCCCATAGGCGACGGAAAGGTTTTCGACCGTTAAGGGTTGGCTCATGGACGGCTCCGCCGCGACAGGATCAGGGAGACGAAGAACGGCACCCCAACCAGCGCCGTAATGATCCCGATGGGATAAATCACACCCGGCACGAGGCTTTTCGACACGATGGACGTCACGGACAGCAGCAAAGCCCCCGCGAGGAAGGCGGCAGGGGCGAAAAAGCGCTGATCTTCCCCCACCAGCATGCGGGCGATATGCGGGCCGACCAGCCCGATGAAGCCGATCACGCCGACAAAGGAAACGGCGACGGCCGACAGAAAGGCAACCAGCACCAGCATGCGCAGGCGCAGGCGGCCCACATCGATCCCCAGGCTCGCCGCCCGCTCGTCGCCGACGCGTAGGGCCGTCAGGCGCCAGCGGTCGCGCCACATCAGCGGCAGCACGATCAGGCTAACGAGGGCCGCCATGGCGACCTTGTCCCAATTGGCGCGGGCCAAGGAACCGAGCATCCAGAAAACAATATGGGTCAACTGAGTTTCGGACGCGCGATATTGCAGCAGCCCCAGCAGGGCATTGAAGCTGAACATCAGGGCGATACCGAATAGAATCATTGTTTCGGGCGTCACCCCGCGCAGGCGCGTCAGCAGGAACACGGCGCAGGCGGCGCCCAGAGCAAAAACAAAAGCATTGGCCGTGACGATAAACGGCCCCGCCACTGGCAGGACGCTGAACCCGAAAACAATGGCCAGCGACGCGCCAACACTGGCCGCCGACGACAGACCCAGAGTGAAGGGATCGGCCAGCGGATTGCCAAGGATGGTCTGCATTTGTGCGCCGGCAAGCCCAAGCATCCCGCCGATCAGTAGTGCCATCAGCGCGACGGGCAGGCGGATATCCCAGATGATGATGCGCAGGCGCGGATCCGCCGTTTCGGGCCCAAGCACAGTTTTCAGGACGGTCAGCAGATCGAGTTGCCCCGGCCCGGTCGCAATATCGACGGCCAAGGACAGAAGACCGCCGAGCAGCAGCAGGAGCAAAAGCCCCTGCCGCCCCCGGCTGCGTGCGCGGTGGGACGCGACGGCTGCCGCGCCCCAAGCCTGCCCGCTATCGACCGGAGTGCCGGTCACTGAAGCTGCGCCCAGAACTGACCGGTCAGCGGGATCGGCGAAAAGCGCTGATGGTATTCGGCCAGGGTCGCATCCGGGTCAATGTCCTTGAACTCATCGGGATAGAGCCATTTGGCGAAGACTTGCAGCGCGACCACGTGGGACGGGCTGGTATAGAACTGGTGATAAACGCCGTAGAACTGCTTGGTCTGCACCGCCTTCAGCGTTGGCCAGCCCTTGCGGTTGGCGAGGCCCTTCAAGGCCGCTTGCACCGCCGTCGGGTTGGTTTCATAGCCGAAAGGCACCGCGACCGACCCCGGGGTCGATTCGGCCCAGTCAGCGCCGGTGCCGATGATTACCGGCAGGTTTTCGGCAAACACCGCTTCTTGGTTTACTTCGCCGCCGAGGCCCGCGAATTTCGCCGAGCCCCAGTTGCGCCCGCCTGCGGCCTGCAACACGGCGCCAAGGTTGGCATTGCCGAACGTCATGCAGCATTGATCGGGGGAATAGCCCGCCGCCCGTTCAAAGAAGACCGGCACCCGATCCTTATCCTTCTTTTGCGCGGCGCGGATCATCACCTTGCGGCTTTCGCGCAGGTAGAAATTCACAAATTCCTGTGCCTGCTTTTCCCGGCCGTAGATTTGGCCGACCAGCAGAATGCTTGGGACCGTATTGACCAGCGGTTCTTCGCGCAGGTCGATGAAGACCAACGGCACGCCCGCTTTTTCGAACTTGTCGATCATCCCGGTTTCGCGCGCCTTATAGATGCCGGACAGCGGCATCAGCACGACATCGGGTGCCAGCGACAGGGCTTTTTCGACCGAAAAATCACCGTTGAAGGCCGATCCGAAGCGCGGCAGCTTTTCCGCTTCCGGGAATTTCGTTTTAAACGCGCGGTAGGTGCCTGGATCGTAGAGGATCATATCCTCCGCCCACCCGGCGATCCGCTTAAACGGCTGATCCTTATCGAGAATCCCAAGGCCATACATCAGACGGCCTTCGCCAAGGATCACCCGATCCGCCCCGGCTTTCACCTTCACCGTGCGCCCGGCAAGATCGGTAACTTCGATCATCGGCGCTTGGGCGGCCGCAGCCATCGGCAACGCGCAAGCCGCAGTTAGAACCGCTGCGGCCAGGGCCGCTTTCAAACGGTGGATTAAGGGGAACCGGCTGCCCCGGTTCCGATGGGTCATCGGAAGCATAATCGTCTTTCTCGCAAAGCGCGGCAACGCGCCCGGTAAAACCAAGCGCGGTCAATTTGGGATCGAACGCTGTGCGGCGGCTGACGCGGGACCCCGGCGGAAGCCACCTCCGGGATAGCCGATCTCAAACGTGAATGCAAATGATTATCATTTTCTCTTGTGGGAGGCAAAACTCTAACCTCACCTGGTCCAAAAACTTGGGGCGGAGCACTGTGGCCGGGCTGGTCGCACTGATCCGTTGACAGCCGAGAGCAATGCCAACGTCAAACTTTTTAGGG
>NZ_NOXS01000004.1 GCF_002251735.1 Elstera cyanobacteriorum
CAACTTCATCCTCCGGAATGATAATTGCCCCGGCAAATCCCTATCAAGGGAGCTTTATCTGGCAGTGGTATCCCCCAAGTTACGCTAATGGCCTTTCCGCCGATCTTCAGTTTAAGGTTTCTGATCAAGGTGGTTTGTCGGCAACAACAACGGTCCATATCACGACCCTATGGCAAACACCGATTGTTCTGGATGTCAGTGGGCAGGGCCTCAGCTTGCTCAACTCAGCGGAGTCGGGGGTTAGTACATCCATTTTCGATCAAACAGCGACTGGTACCACCGGCTGGATCGGGGCGGGGAATGCCTTCCTGGCGCTCGATGACGATGGTGATGGGGCGATCTCGGCGAAAGATATCGTCTTCACCGACGATGCCCCCGGCGCCGAAACAGATATGGAGGCTGTGCAACAGGCCTACGATAGCAGCGGTTCCGGGTCGCTTGATCAAGCCGATACCCGCTTCAATGACTTCCGGGTCTGGCAGGACCGCAACCAGGATGGTATCGCCGATCAGGGCGAGGTTCAGACCCTCGCCGACGCCGGGATTGCCAGTATCGGCCTCACGGGTGCCCGGGACGATCAGACGGTGAATGGCAATATTGTCCATCGTACGACCGAGTTCACCCGCACCGACGGCAGCACCGGCACCGCCGCCGATGTCTCGCTGGGCACGATAGTGGTGACGACCAGTATCGAGGTGACGCCGAACCCGGTTAGCACGTCCACAGTGTTGTATAGCATTCCCAACGCCATCCCGGTCACGGCAGCGGGAGGCACGACACAGCAGGTTACCGTGACGTCAGTCGTAGCGCAGACGGTTGCCGGTACCGGGGGGGCGGGTGGAGCTGCGGTTACGAACACGAGCGTGGCCGCGGTCCCGGCGGACGCTGCCGCTGCGGCTGGGGTTGTGGCGAGTACAGAAGCGGCCGTTACCGCTGTGTCGACGGCGGTTACCACGACGCAAGCGGCGGTGATGGTTCTTCCGACGTCTGCCGGGGCAGATGCCTCGGCACCGGCGACCGGGACGGTCACTCAAACCATACCCGAGGCGACCGTCGCGACGACCACCCCGTCAACCGAGACCAGCGTTTCAGCCATTCCGACCGCCGAGACGGCATCGGGGACCGAGAGTGTGACGATGGTCGTGCCCGAAACCACCGCGACCACCACGCCGGCGACCTCCGAAGATGCGTCGGTTGGCGTAACATCTACGGCAGAGACAACCGTGGTGGCGGCCCCGGCAGCGCCGGCGGCACTGACGGAAACGTCAGCCCCGGTGTCAACGGCCGCGGTCGATCTGGCGGCGTCGATTGCCAATCAAGCGGATCTGCTCCGGCAAGCGATGGCCGCCTTCGACCCAGCGCCGTCGGTGGCTGCGGCGGCTAGTGCGACTGATCTGCTCACACCAGCCGCCACCCTCGCGGCGAACCCGATCAGCGCGGGCGATCAGGGCGACGGTAAACTCGCTGCTTAGAATGGGGACGGAGGAAGGCTTGGCCTTCCTCCGTCTACCTTGGCCCACTTAGGGCGCTCGGGTCCGAGAGATAGGGGTTCCTGCGGGCGTGACTATGTCGCATAACCCTTATTGTGACCGATATAACCGTCGTGAATGCATTTTGTGAAGCCTACGGCGGTCATTCATTGAAAATTCTTGGAATATGTTCTATATGGCTCGTATACGAGGCATGAAGTGGTTTCATGACCGACATAAAAGACAATATTGATGGCTTCGACCATTCGAACCTATTCGCGCACAACACTGGAGGCACTCGTCCTCATGGGCAGACAGATCAAGCTTGCCCGTAAACAGCGCAAGATGTCCGAAGCCGATCTTGCCGAGCGCATCGGCATTGCCCGCAGCACCTTGCAGATGATCGAGAAAGGAAGCCCCAAAGCTGAAATCGGCCTAGTGTTCGAGGCAGCTCATCTGGTTGGCGTGCCACTGTTTGTCAGTGAGCCAACAGCCCTTGCAGTTGAGATTGCCCGCGTCGGAGACAAGCTCGCGCTGCTGCCGCAGTCTATCCGCCGCCCGCGCACGGAGGTAAAAGATGACTTCTGAGCGCAAAGCAGGTGACCGGCCAACGTCAAGACCGCGGCCGCGCGAGGCCTATGTCTGGATCTGGTTGCCCGGAAGCACGAAACCTGTCGTCGCCGGACGTCTTGCCCGCGAAGGCGATCTTCACGTCTTCAACTATGGCCGCTCCTATCTGGAACGTTACAACGCCATCCCGATCTATCTACCGGAATTACCGTTGCAGCGCGGCGGGCTTGTTCCGCAGGCACCGCTCGACATGGCCGGTGCCTTGCGCGATGGATCGCCCGATGCCTGGGGACGGAGGGTCATCATCAACCGGCTGACGGGGCTCAAGGGTGTTAGCGCGGGCGAGGTCGAATTCGATGAGTTGACCTATATGTTAAATTCCGGCTCTGACCGCATCGGCGCTTTGGATTTTCAGGCATCGCCGGATCGCTATGAGCCTCGAGAAGCAGAAAATGCAACGCTCGAAGAATTGCTGGACGCGGCCGAGCGCGTCGACCGTGGCGAGCCTATTCCGCCTGCGCTCGATAAGGCGCTATTTCATGGCAGTTCCATCGGCGGAGCACGCCCGAAGGCATTGATTGCCGATGGTGAAGACAAGTTCATTGCCAAATTTTCGGCGACGAACGACACCTATGCCATCGTCAAGGCTGAATATGTGGCGATGCGGCTGGCCGATGTGGCGGCCGGGCTTAACGTCGCCCCCGTCAGGCTGGTCAAGGCCAGCGGTAAGGATGTGTTGCTGGTCAAGCGTTTTGATCGCACGCGCACGGAAGAAGGATGGACGCGGCGCGCGATGGTCTCGGCGCTAACGATGTTTGGCCTGTCCGAAATGCAGGCACGATACGCCAGCTATCGCGACCTCGCGGAGATCATCCGAACCCGCTTCACCCAACCGAAGAAAACCCTGCGCGAGCTGTTCGGCCGGATGGTGTTCAATGTGCTGTCAGGAAACACTGACGACCATGCCCGCAATCACGCAGCCTTCTGGGACGGCGCGTCGCTCTCGCTAACCCCCGCCTATGACATCTGCCCGCAGCCGCGTACCGGTCGCGAAGCAAATCAGGCAATGTTGATAGGGGGGGAGGACCGCCGCAGCCGACTGGAGACCTGCCGTGCCGAGGCTTCTGCTTTTTTGTTGAGTGACGACGATGCACGGCTGATCATTGATGCACAGATCGGTGGTATTACGGACTCGTGGGGCGAAGTTTGCGATGAGGCGCAACTCAGCACGGTTGATCGGGCATTTCTTTGGGAACGGCAGTTTTTGAATAAATTTGCCTTTGATGGATGGGCCGGTAGGTCGTAGCCGAACCTCCGCTGCGCCTGACCCAGCCTGGTCGTTAAGTTGCGGCGCAGGAACTGATGGATGGGCCTCCAATGAGTTGGCCAGTCGCAGGCGTGCCTGTGTCGCATAATGAATGTTATGTGAGATTTTAGGAAAATTGTTTGTATCTAACCCGGCCAATCCGGCTGGCTTGCAGAAACCAGCGCCGCCCAATCGGTCGGTGGATTGCCGTTCGCCAGCATACGCTCAAAGACCGCATAGGGGTCGGATTTACTGCCTGCTGATCGCAACGTCTGCGTATCATTGACCCAGGCATAAACAATGATCTTGGCCTTCGAATCATACCGGAAAAACAGCCGGAAGCGCTGTCCGATCTTCGCGCGCCGCCAATGCCGATGGTCCGGCCCAAGCGTATTACCTTGGCGGAACTCTTCCCGGCCAGGATCGCTTGGGATCACCTCTAAGATTAATCGGCTAAGCGCCCTAAAAAGTTTGACGTTGGCATTGCTCTCGGCTGTCAACGGATCA
>NZ_NOXS01000005.1 GCF_002251735.1 Elstera cyanobacteriorum
GTCAGCCGATAATGGTAGGTATTGCCGACCTGATAGGTGCCCATCGTTACCGCGCCGGAAATATCGGTCCGCGCTTGCTTGGTTTCCGTGACGCCAATCAGCCGACTGTTTTGCAGGGTCCGCCCGTTGAAAAGCTGCGCAATCGTCGTTTTCCCGAGGGCCGTTGTGCCGCCCGCCGCCGCTGACGTCATCAGATGATCGGCGTCGGCGGGCGTGGCGCGCGCGGCGAGATTGGCGACGAGCAACCCCATGTGGATTTGGCCGGGGGTGCCATCGGTCTTTATGATCACAAAATGCGCTGCCGAGGCCGCCAGTTCGGCAGTTAGGCCGGGTAAGGCGAGCCCGTTGAACGCGACCGTCGCCGTTGGTCCCGCCGTTGTAACCGAAATCCCCTTCAGCGGATCGCCCGCAACCGTTCCGATCCCGCTGCTGCTGCCAGAGCTGGCGGAGGTCAACCGCCCGAATTGATCGACGGTCAGCGTGGCATTCGTGTAGGTGCCGGGGGCAACGCCGGAGGTCGGCAGCTTGTGAACATGGTCGGCCCGCGCCGCCGAGGTGGCCGACCCGACCGCCGCGACCGTGCCGATGTCGGCAGGGGCCGCGCCGGTCAGCCCCGTCGTTCCGGCCAGCAAGGTTGCCAGGCTGGCGCGGCGATGGGCGCCTGCCGAGGCGTCATAGAGCGCCACCTCATCGGCGGGATCGATGGCGCCCGCAAGGCCGGTCAGACCGGGGATCGTCACCGCTGGGCCGGTCGCGCCGAAGACTGACGCGATCCCACTGCCGACCGGCGCCAGCACCTCCTTCCAGTTGGCCAGGACCGAGGCCGGATCAGCGGCCAGCAAGAACGTCTTCGACAGGTCGGTACGGACGCAGGCGTCGCCCTTTTGCGCCGTCAGCGCCAGCATCGCGGCTTCGCTGCCCGCTTCGAAAATATCGTTCAACGCGATGGCCGGAAGGTCGCCGGGCGCGATTTTATTATCCGCCCCGCGCGTGACGACGCCACCGACGCCGCTCGTCGGCAGCAGTGCCGCCGCGCCCAGGCCAAGCAGCGCCCGCACCGCCGGGGCATCTGCCCCACCCAGCAGCGCGAGACCGAAAGCGGTCGCCGCCAGCGTGGCAAGACTGCCGCCCGCCTTCTGCACCAGCCCATCGCCGCCGAGGCCCGCCAACGCCAGCAGCAGGGCCGGAACCGCCGTTAGCTCGCCGAAGGCATGGCTATGGGCGGACGGCGGAAAAAAATCCGGCTTGCCGGTGACAGCCCCCCAATCGACGGCCCCCGCGCCGACCGCCTCCACCCAGGCCGACCCGCTCCAGCGCAGCAGCTTGGCGGCGGCAATGTCGATGACGAGCGCGCCGTCGGTCGGCGGCTCGAAGCTCCAGGCATTGACCGGCGCGGCACCGGACGGAGTGCCGACCCATTCGGCGATCTGGCCGGTCTTCCCCGCGAAAGCCCCGCTCGGGCTGCCCCCGATCAACCAGCGCTGCTGATGGGACGGTGCCACCGGCGGCGTATCGAGCGTCGCCAGAACCGGTTGACGCCACGCCGACCCGGCCAAGCGCAGGATCATATTGTTAAGGATAAAGGCCGCGTCGCGCAGCACGGTGCCGGTGCCATCGTCGGCGACGGCACCGGGGTAGAGCAATTGGGTGTGCATGGGGGAGGTTCCTTAGCGGATGAAAATCAGATCAACGCCGTCGGCTGCCGGGCGCATGACGCGCCAGCGGTCGCCGAGCGGCTGGCCCTGGCGCACCGGCACCTGCCCGAGCAGGCCGACCAGCACCCATTCCGGGCGCTGAGAGCGAGGAATGTAAGGGCGGGTCGGGTCGTACTCGGGATTCACGGCATGGCTACGGTACGTCTGACCGTCGACATCCACCGTTTCCGTCCAGATCGGCGCCCCGAAAGCATCGGTGACATGCAGGTCCGCCCAATAGGCTTCGGCGGCATTGCCGATAACGCCTGGCGCTCCCAGCGGGCGGGTGACGCCGATAATATCGCGGGGATCATCCGTGGCCTGGGCTGCGCGCACTTTGGCACCGTCCAGGACAACCGATACCCCTGCCTCCAGAGGAGCGCCGTCCACCGTTTCAAACCATTCCGCATAGTCGGCCGCTTGCAGGGTGGTATTCGCCGCAAAAACGCTGCCGTCTAGGGAGACGGCAAACTGCCGTTGGGTGCCGTTCTCCGCCGCATAATGTACGAAATATTTATCGGGGGTCGGGCTTTGCAGCACGCTCCCTTCGTAAACATTGTCGAATGTCCCCGGTACGCTGGCACTCGTACCGCCGCGGATAACATAGGGATGATTACTGCTTAACCCCGCCGTCGTCCCGCCAAGGACACTTATCCCGCCTTTATGGACCGCTAGAGCGGCGGTGCCGTCGCCTGAGTGGGCGAGATGGACACTCCCTCCTGTCCACTTGGCGTTTGTGATGCTAGCGCCGGTCCCAATCGCAAAAATATGATCTTCGATTGCCGGAAACGGCGGTGGTTCAACCGGTGGGGGCGGCGTTGGGGCGTTCAGGGTAAACTTACCCCCCTTGATCGTGCCGGTGACATTGCCGCCGTCCCGAACGAACTCGATTTTGCCGATTTTATCGTCAATCATCGGCGGCACGAGAATATTGATCAGTTCCCGCGCAATCCGATCGGCAATCTTCTCAATCGCAAGCCCCAACTGCGTCCAGTCGGTATACTCCGGCACCAGCCCCGCCTTCAGGATGGCGTTGCGGATACACTCGGTAATCATATTGGCCCAATAGGCGCGGAAAGGCGTGCCGAGGAACCCGGCTTCAAGGTCGCAATCGACAAAAAAGCCCGGCTTATCGTGGATCGAGCCGGGCGGCGGAATATCGTGGGGGTTCGGCACGACCAGCGTCGTGTCGGCATCGCGCAAGCGATCCATGCGGAAAACTCCTGATTATCGGCAAGAAGGAACTACGACGCGACCGCGCCGCGCCGCTTACGCGGCGGAAGCCAAGGGAGGCGGAGGCCTCACGCCCGGCGCCTGAGGGACCAAATTAAAAACAGCGGTCGGGGTCGCTGTTCTGGCAGTAGCTAGAGCCGTAGCGGAAGAAGACGGCGGTATGGGCGGGCTTGAGGCGCTGGAACAGGCATTCGAGCATCGCCTGCGCTTCCGGCAGCGTAACGCCCTCTTCCAACTCGACGCAGCGAACATGGACGATCCAGGTACAGCAGCACCCGGCGCGATGCCCGCCGCGCAGGCAGCCTGCCCCGAGGGGAAAGGGTTCTTCGATCTGAATATCGAAACCCAGCAGTGCCGCAAGCTCGGTGAAATAAGGCACGCTGGCGCCGCCGACGGCATTTTCCTTGGCGACGATGCGCTGACGGCGGGCGTCGAGGCCCGTCACCTTCGGCATGCAGATGTCGGGAAGCCCGAGCCACACCTCCCAGCGCGCCAGCAGTTCGACCAGCACGCGCGGGTCAAGCTCATTCAGCAGGCGGCAAACGCGCTCTTCGAGGTGCCAGCCAGAAACCCGGCCTTGATCGAGATCGAAGGTCGGCCCCGTCTCCGAAAATGCATCGTCTGTGCTGTCGAAGCTGACCTTATCGGCGGGCGATGGCAGAGCGAACATCGCCGCTATGGCCGTCATCAGCTTCACTTGCACACTCTCCGGCTCGCGCGGCCAGACTTCGCCACGCGGCAGGAGTTGCAGAAGCAAATGCAGATAGGCGTCGAGGCCAAGCCCACAGGCCGGGCGGACAATCGGCGTCGGGTCGGTCCAACGTTTGATCAGGCAGCGGCACAAGACCGAGGGGGTAAGGGCTGCCATCGCCTTACACCCACGTAATGCCGCCGAAGACCGGCAGTTGTTCCGGTCCAATCGGCACATTCGCCGCCGGGCTGAGGGGCACATGGTCCCACTCGCCCGCCGCAATTGAGATCGCCTCGCGCACATGGCTGACCAGCAACGGAGAGCCGGGGGCGCCATCCCGCAGGATCATGTCCTTGAGTTCGGCGATGATTGCCGCGCGCACATCCGGGATCGCCGCATTGCTCTCCGGCACCAGCGACTGCACGATAAAATCCACCGGCACCGGGTTCGGCGCTTTGACGATGACCATTGCCGTCACCGGGCGGCGGGTCTCGATATGAGCTTGGACGTTCGCCACATCCTGGGGCAGCGGAATGCCGTCTGGATAGCTGTCGTCCATCGTGAACAGCACCCGGACCTGACAGGGCGGGATGACCCGCACCCAAGCGCGCGTGACGCCCGGCACCTCCAGGGCCCAGGCGATGTAATCATGGGCGGCACCGCCGTGCGGGGCGAGCTGCACCCGCGCGCGCAGCCGGGCGCGGAGGCTCTCGTCCGTCTCAAGCTCCGCCCCGCCACCAAGGCCCAAAGGCCCGACCGAGGCGACAGACGCCACGCCCGCCACGCCAGAAGTGAAGCGCACCTCCGTCCCCGGCGCGGCATTGCCCGCCGCCCCGAGGGTCAGCGCTTCGACCGCAACCGAGCCGGTGCCATCCGCCCCGATCAGCGCGGACGCTTCCACCGCATATTCCGCCTGGTCGCCGCGCAATAGCCGCGCGCCTGCCGGAATCACCGCCCCTGGCTGCCCCGTCACCCGGACGCTGCCTGCTGCTGGCGTCGCAGGCTTGCGCAGCAACCCGCGCCACGCCGCATGCCGTTCCAGCACATCGCCGGTCGCCCGGTCGGGCAGTACGGCTTCGGCAATGCCGTCGAGATAGCCATAGACCTCGTGCAACCCGCCCGCCAGCACAGCGGCGATGACGGAGAGGTTGTTCCAGCGCAGGCGGCTATCGGCGCCAGGCAGACGGGCGTTAATCTCGGCCTCTGCCTGCCGCATCAGATCGTCAATCGACGGGCGGATCAGGCCCAAACTATTTGCCGTCGGCATCTCAGGCTCCCGTCAGGTCAAAGGAAAGGGCGGTCAGCGAGAAATCGACCGTCGTGCGGTCAAAGGTCACGCGCACCTTGGGCGCGGGCGGCGGGGCGCCGCTGCCGGAGTTACCGTCCGGCAAACAGAACTCGATCCCCTGCCACGCCCAATCAAAGCGAATATCGAAGCCGGACTTCTTCGGGCGATAGAGCTTCACTTCCAGCGCCAGCCATTCGTCGCGCGGGATGAAGGCATTGACCTTCACGCGCTCGGCAACGCCATCGGCGACCAGCCACGCCAGGGCTTCTTCGGCATAGAGCTTTGCCCGGCTGACCACGGAAGCAAGCTGCTTCTCCCGGTGCAGCAGCCAGAGCCGCGAGCCAATCGGCTGCGGCAGGAAGCTATCCGCCCACCAGCCGCGCCGGTCGCCCGACAAGCGCACCGGCTCTGGCAGCCCCGGCCCCACAAGGTCATCGGGCAGAATATCGTCATCCAGCGCGCGGCGATGGGTGAACAGCGAAATCAGGACGGACGTGAACAGATCACAGTCCGCCAGCAGCGCCGGGGGCAGCAAAGCCCAGTCGCCGCGAAACCGGGTATTATCCCAGCGCGTCGTAATGTCGGGCATCAATGTCTCTTTCAGAAAAACGCTCCCGGCGGCGTTCTGGCCGGGGGATAGCAGAGCGGTCAGGGGTAGCTATGGATGGTTCGGCCCCTCAGCACGTCGAGATAGTCTTCGCGCCGGAGCTGCCTGCGGAGGGCGAGGATGTCGATTTCCGGGGCGGGCCGGTTCATCAGTGTTACGCGCAGATCAAGCAACAGCGCCTCCTGCGAGTCTTGAAGCTGTTTCAGCGTTACCGGCGCATCGTCCGGCCCGGGCGGCGGGGGGCGCTCGATCCGCTGCCGCCCGTCCGCCTCCGCCACCAAGCTTGGCGGCGGGGAGAAAGTCAAATTGATCCCCATTTGTTCTTTTGACGGCAGCGCGGGAGATTTAAATGTGGGCGGGGTCGGCACATCGAAACCCAGCGCCGGATGCGGCTGTGCGGCCCGCCCCTCCCGCCCGCCGTCATAGGGCACTGGGGTGGGAGTTGGGGTGAGCAATGGCTCCGGCAGTGTGAAGACCGGCAGCGGATTAACCGGCTCGGGCAAAGACGCCCCGCGACGCGCCCGGACCGACGCCATCTGCTGACGCTTCACTGCCTCCTCCGGGGTCAGCGTCGTCAGGAGCTTATTGTTAATCGTCTGCACCCCGGCATCGTTCACCAGGCGCAACCGATCCATCGACGCAACCTCAACGCCGAAAGGCGCGCCAATCCGGGGATCGCCGCGCAAAACGCCCAAGTAGTGCTGCCATTTTTGCTTCTGTTCTGGCAAGAGGTCGGCAAAATCGGTATCGCCGAATAATTCCCGTAAGGCGGGCGAGTCGAGCCGGGCTTTGTCTTGCGTCAAAAGCGCGAGCACCGACTCAGGAGGAAACATCGATGCCACGCGCATAACATCGGGGTGGAAAGAGACATTCTCACCCTTGGGGCGATAGTCCATCCCCGGCACGGGTTGGAGTTCTTTCCCTCGCGTCAAATAAAAATCAAGCGCCTGAGGGCGCTTATAAATTTGCGAATAGGCGGCGGCGGTATTTTGTCGCGCAGCGGCATCGACAAACTTTCCAAAATGCTCGTTGAAAACATCGCCCTCGAACGTGCCGATATCGCGATAAGGTAAGTTTCGGTACCAAGCGACAAACTGATTCAGCAACTCGAAATTGTTTTTCTTCAGGCTATTAGCCGCCGATCCGGCCCAGTGTTCAGGATCGAGGGACATGTCCTTTGTGCTGTCCACAACGTCTTTAATCAAGGGTTCCGCATTATCTTCGGGGATTCCCTTCTCAAGGACGTCATCGACAATCCTCAATGCCAATGTATCGGAAGCATCTTGGAACACAATTGGGGTTAATGGCCGCCCTTTCCGAATGGCCGCCAGCATCATGCTAAAGCGGACATAATTGGCCAACGCCCCTTCGCCCTGATTGATCTGAGTGGCGAGATGGTACCAATTCGGCACCGCAGGCTTAATCGCCGAGTTGGCACGCGCAATAGCCGGACACCTCGAAAAACCCCTCGCGTCGGGGTTGGTGACGTGAT
>NZ_NOXS01000006.1 GCF_002251735.1 Elstera cyanobacteriorum
CCTGCTCAAAGGGGCCGCGTCAATGTGCTAGGAAATGAGCGCTTACGTTCAAATATCCCCGATCCGAAGGCGTGGATCGAGATCGAACTCGGCGGCAAAAAAATCGATTGCCGCGCGTACTTTGGGCGCGAGGAACCGACGGGTTGGATATACGCTGCTAATCGGTTGTGGCGGTGGTTCGAAATCCCGCATCAGGACGATAAGCCGCCCGCTTTCGATTTCGCCATCAACAAAATGCCATAGCGGGACATATCCAATGCCCAGCCCCTCGAGAACGGCGGCCCGCACAGCTTCGGTGCTATTGACGTGAAGCGGGCCGGCGACCGGGATGGTCAATGGACCGTCGGGTGATGCGAATGCCCAAGACGCCCCCGTGAGAAGCCGATCATACACGATGCAATGATGGGTTCTCAGATCCTTTGGGTGCGATGGCGTACCGTGGCGTGCCAGATACTCAGGGGTTGCAACCACGATCCGGCGGGTGGTTCCGATACGCCGGGTAATCAAGCTACCCTCGCTCGCCTCCCCAACCCGAATCGCGAGATCAATGCCTTCCTCAATAAGATCAGTGAACCCATCAGTCATGTGTAGGGCGACGTCAATATCGGGATAGCGGGCGCGAAAGCGCGGCAGGCGCGGAATGACGTGAAGCCGCCCGAAAACACCTGCGCAGGCGAGCCGCAACTGCCCAAAGGGTTTGGTTTTTCTGCGCCCCACCGCGCTTTCTGCCTCAGCAACCGCGTCGAGTGTCCGGCGGGCATGATCGTAAAATGTCCTGCCATCCTCGGTCAGCGCCAGCGCGCGGGTGGTTCGGTGAAAAAGGATACAGCCGAGATGCTCTTCAAGAACCGCGATCTGACGGGAAATTGTCGGTTGCGATGCATTGAAATCACGCGCAACGGCAGTGAAGGAGCCTGCTTCGACCGTCCGCACGAAGGTCCGAAAGAGGAGAAGGATATCGCTCATTCATTTATAATATGAATGAATGTCATTGAATCAAGCCACGTTATTAAGATTTTACAAATGAGGCATCTCTTTGGGCACGGAATGGCGAGGGCCACTCCCCAGCACGCAGCCAGGAGAGACCGCAATGACGATGATCCATGTTCCGACCCGCGACGAGGTTTCGGTAGGTAATCAGGCAATTTTCGACCAACTCAAAAGCAAGCTCGGCATGGTTCCGAACCTCTATGCCACGCTCGCCCATTCTGAACACGCCCTTGGGGCCTATCTTGCTCTCCAAAACGGCCCCTCGTCGATCACGGGTAAGGCCCGGGAGGTTGTGAACCTTGTGGTTAGTCAGGTGAATGCCTGCGACTATTGCCTGGCCGCACATACGATGATCGGGGGTTTGGTTGGCTTTACGCCCGACCAAATTTTAGAAATTCGGGCTGGTCGCGCCGCCTTCGACCCGAAGCTCGACGCGCTGGCCCGCCTGACGGAAAATATTGCGGAAAATCGGGGGCATGCCGATCAGGCCTTGGTCGAGCTGTTTCTGTCGGTCGGTTGGACTGTCGAAAACCTCGTCGATGCCATCGTTGTAATCGGCGACAAGACCGTCACCAACTATTTGCACGCGACCACGCGCGTCCCCGTCGATTTTCCGGCGGCGCCGGCACTGCCCGCGTCGTCTGCCGCTGCCGAGTAAGCAGCCAATCCCTCTTTCGTGAAAGGACGTCCCCATGCCCCTTCAATCGGACCTCGATGGGTTTCGCGCCAGTTGGGAAAGCCGCGTTGGTGAAACGATAGCCCGGCTCATCGCCGGTGATATCGAAGATCTGCGCGCAACGGGAATCTTAAACCATACGGCGCAGGCGGGCGACCCGGTGCCCGTTATCAAAAGCCTACTGGATCAGCATGGTCTGCCGTTCGATCTTGCCGCCCTGGTCGCACAAAAGCCGGTGATCGTGACGTTTTATCGCGGCGGCTGGTGCCCCTATTGCAACCTGGAGCTGCGCGGTTATCAGGCGCTACTGCCCGAGATTCGGGCTGCTGGGGCGGAGCTGGTCGCGGTTTCACCGGAACTGCCCGATCATTCGCTGACAACGGCGGAAAAGAATGAGTTGACCTTCACGGTTCTATCGGATGTTGGCGGGGCGCTCGCGGCGGCGCTGGGTATCCGCTTCACCCTCTCCGATGCCGTGCGACCATTTTATGAGAAGGCGGGGCATGCGCTCCCTGAGCGCAATGGCGATGGCATCTGGGCTTTGCCGATGCCCGCAACTTTCGTCGTTGCCCAGGGGGGCCGGATCGCCGGGGCGTTTATCGAACCCGACTACCGGCGGCGCCTTGATCCGGCAGAGGCGCTCAGCGCGCTCACATCCCTCTCCCCTACAGTCGCTCTCTGAGAAACAGGCTGGAGGCTGCAATGATGCCAAGTGTTTCACTCTCCGCGGGGGTTCCCCGTTCGGTCGAAAATCTGGTGCGCCTGTCACCCGCGACCCAGGGCGTATTGTTGGGAGTTATCGCGGCCCTTATCTGGGGCCTCTATCTCGCCCTCGCCCGCCAAGAGGTTGCCGCCGGGTTAAGTCAGATTGATATCGCGGCCTTCCGCTATGGAACGGCGGGGCTGGTATTATCGCCTTGGTTGCTGTTTGGGTGGCGGCAGGTGATCGCTATCGGGATAAAGAAGAGCTTGATTTTAGCACTGCTAGCAGGCCCGCCGTTTATTCTGTTAGGCGTTGGGGGCTATCGATTTGCGCCGCTGGCGCACGGGGCGGTCATTCAGCCTGCAACCGTTACGATGGTCAGTATGGGGCTTGCAGCGATGGTTCTGGCCGATAGGCCGACCAAGGCCCGAGTTATTGGTGTTTCGGTGATTATTTTGGGAATCGCTGTTATTGCCAGGCCAGGTTTATTAAACGGTAGCCCGCAGGCCCTGGTTGGGGATGCGATGTTTGCGGGCGCTGGGATTCTATGGGCGCTGTTCACTCTGTTCTCCCGCCTTTGGCAAATCCCCCCAGTGGCTGGCGTCGCCATTGTCTCGATCCTATCTGGGGCTGTGATGCTGCCCGTTGCATTGGCGGTGGAAGGGATTGATCACTACGCCCAGCTTTCGGTTATGACCCTCACGGTTCAGCCCTTGGTGCAGGGTATTTTGACGGGCGTCGTGTCGGTTATCGCCTATACGACCGCTGTTCGGCTGATTGGTCCGGCCCGGGCGGCGATTTTTCCGGCGCTGGTCCCGGCCTCCGCGATCTTAACCGGCATTCCAATTGCCAGCGAGTAGCCGAACGCGGGCCAATGGGTTGGCCTGGGTCTGGTTTCCCTTGGGCTTCTACTGGCCTTGGGTTTCCTGCGGGGCCGGATGATCTTGACGCGCTAGGCCCAATGGCCAATGTCAACTTAAATTATAAAAAACCTGCGATTGTTAGGTCGCAAAAATAAGTTTAGATTGCATTTTACTAATAAAAATTTAAGGGAGTGGGCCGTGGACCATCTTAAAGCACCGCAGGCCGGCGCGCCGCCGTCTATTGACTGTTCGGTTGATCCGATTGCGTCCCTGAAGGCCATGTTTGTCGATATGGTGCAGGCGGGTCGGATTGCGAAGGGGCAGTGCCCTGCTCTCCGGCCTGTGTTTTTAAAGCCCCACGGCGTTGCAGCGGCACAGTTCCGCATCCGCGCCGATTTGCCAGCGCACTATCAAGTTGGTCTTTTCGCGCACGTCGGCAAAGCTTTTGACGCCTGGGTGCGTTTTTCGTCCGACACACTCCCGACCCTTGGCGATTTCAAATCGACGCTTGGCATCGGCATCAAGCTGTTCGACGTGCCCGGCGCGAAACTGATCGGCAATCCCGATGCGCCGACCTTTGATTTCATTTTGCAGAATTTCGACGTGTTCTTCGTCAATACCGCCGCCGATATGTGCGCCTTCACCAAGGCAGGTGTAGTGGATGGCGACTATGGCCCGTATCTTGCCGCCCATCCCGAGACCGCCGAATTGCTGGATGCGATGGCAAAGCCGGTCGCGAGCGTGCTGGCAACGCCTTATTGGAGTGGTCTGCCGTTCTGCTTCGGCGACACATACGCCAAATATAAGTTGGAGCCGACGCTCTACGTCGATCCCCCTGCAACCGATCCGACGGACCCGACTTATCTTGCCGCCGATCTCGCCAGCCGCCTGAGCGCAGGGGCGGTAAGCTTCCGCTTTATGGTGCAGCTTCGCACCGTGCCGGACCAAATGCCGCTGGATGAAGCGACAGTGGTCTGGCCAGAAGACCTTAGCCCGCCCATCCATGTCGCCGACCTTGTGATCGCACAGCAGGATGTTAACGCGCGCGGTCAGGCCGCCTATGGCGAAAATCTGTCGATGAATATCTGGCGCGTGACGGAGGCCCATATGCCCGTCGGCTCGATCGCCGATGCGCGCCGGGTGGTCTATGCCGCCGCCGCCGAACTCCGCCGGGATGTAAACGGTGTTCCCGTTGGCGAGCCGGAGGTGCCGCGCCCGCTGCCCGTCGATGCGCCGCGCGGGGCCGATACCACCATCGTTCGGGCGGCCATTCATCCGGCGATTGGCATTGCGCGCATCGGCGACGCGGCGACGGAATATTTCATCGGGCCGGAAGTCGTCGATGCGCCGCCGGAAAGTGCGCCGCCGCCCAATTTTTACCGCGATCCGACCGGGGCAATGAAGCGCCAAGCCGCTCGCTTCCGTATCTATGGCTATAATGCAGCGGGCGAGGTTGTGCGCGAGCTGACCAGTGACAATGCCGATATCACCTGGACTGTCCATGTGGCCAACCGCAAGTCGCAATGGTACCAGTTCCAATATGCGCTGGATATTCCCGAAGCGGTGGACGCGCCGGACAATGCCTTTCCCCTGCGCAATCCCGATATTCCGACAGCGGATCGGGGCGTCCTCGCCATCGACCCCGGGCCGCGCAGTATCTCGGGCCGCTCGGTTTCCGGTCCCGCCTATGCCTTCGATACGGGAAGCTTTAAAGGCGTTCCCGTGCCCTTGGGTGAGGTCCAGACCGATGCCGATGGGCGGTTGATTTTCCTGGGCGGTCGCGGCAAATCAGCCTCGCCCTCGGAGGCCCCGGTCTATGACCCCGATAACCCACCCAGCTTCAATAATGCCAATGATTGGTATGATGATACCTCTGACGGCCCGGTCTTGGCCGAGGTCTCAATCAATGGCACGCCAGTCCCGGTCGAAGGGGCTTGGGTGGTGGTCGCCCCGCCAAACTACGCACCGGATATCATCAGTTGGCGGACGATGTACGACCTGCTGTGCGATGTTTCGGTGCAGGCGGGCTGGATGTCGATGCCGGACACGCCGTCGTTCACCAATGATATTTTGCCGATCCTGCAACGGCTCAGCAATCTTCAGTGGGTGAACAAAGGTTTTGCGGCCTATTTCGGCAAGGGCTGCCCGCTCGATTTCAATAACCCCGCCTTGATTGAAAAACTGGCGCAGAAACCCAGCGGCGGCGACGATCCTTACGGCGAGTTGCGCCGCACCCTCTTCAACAACTTCCGCCCGGAAGCTCCCAGCGTGGCGGAGCCCGTTGCTTGGCCGCACGTTCAGCCGTGGATCTACGGCGATGCGTTCGGCAGTTTCTCCGCGACCGGCCCCGGCAATATGCTGACCATGACCGGCTTGCAGGAAGCTATCCTGCGCAAATGGGTGGAAGGTAGCTTTATTGCCGACTGGCCGGCGGCGCTGAAGCCCGTCACGAAGATTAGCGAGGTTCCGCTGGCCGAACAGCCGCATATGCTCGATAAGGCGGCGCTTCACTATTGCTTGTCGGATACCTTCCATCCAGGGTGTGAAATGACCTGGCCGATGCGGCACGCCAGCCTTTATTCCGGCCCGTTCCGCATTCGCCTGCGCCCTGCCGATCAGCCCGAACCGGATTATGGTCCGACCATGACCCCGCTGCTGGTCGAAAAAGTCGGTGGGCCGCTTTACGCCCAGCCGCCGGGCGGCATCACCCGCTGGATGGCGATTCCCTGGCAGGGCGATACCGCCTTTTGCCGCTCGGGCTATGATCCCGAATATGATCCTTATCTGCCCACCTTCTGGGCCGCGCGCGTGCCCAATCAGGTGCTGACGGAGGCGGATTACGCCAAGGTGATCGACACCAGTCTGCCCCGGGCAGAGCGCGTCGCCGCCTATAACCGCCGCGCCAGTTGGTTGCGGGCGATCCAAAACCACCAAACTGCCGAGGTGATGATGGATATGATCGCCGATTTTGGCCAATTGGGCATTGTCGAGGCCCGGCCCGGCGTGAAGGACGATCCTGATTTCCCCGAGTATATCTACGTCGAAACCCTGGCGCCCGGCACCGTTAAGGCGGCGGCGGATAAGGCAGTGCAGCTCCTGGCCGCCGCGCCGCAGCCAGCGGGTAAGTTGGAGAAAGCCGGGTGGGCTAGCCAGGAACAGCTCGAAGCCTTCCGGGCCGTGCGTGTCCAAAAGCGGTAAGGCTGACCTGCGCTACGAAGCGGCGAACGTCGATGTGTTGATTGCCGGGGCGGGGCCGGCGGGGGCGTTGGCCGCCCGACACCTCGCCCTAGCCGGTCGGTTGGTGCTCATTGTCGACCGGTTGCGCCCGGCATCGCCACGGCTTGGGGAAACGCTGCCCGGGGCGGGGGTGCGACTTCTGGTACGGCAAGGCCTCGGGTCGGTCGCCGAAGCCGGGGCGCATCACACGCCCGTTGGCGGCAGCCTGACGGTTTGGGGCAGCCCCCACGCTATGCCCAGCGATGCGCTGCGTGACCCCTATGGCCCGGGCCTGCGCCTTGACCGGGCGCAGTTCGACGCCGCGCTGCGAAGCGCCTGCCGAGCGGCGGGCTGCTCCTGGTGGACGGCGAGCCTTCAGCATCTCCAGCGCGACGAAAGCGGGTGGCGCATCGGTCTCGACGATGGCCGCTACGTCCGGACAAGGGTCGTCATCGATGCAACCGGGCGCGCGGCGCGCGTGGCCCGACGACTGGGGGTATCCCAGCAGCGAACGTCGGAGTTGGTCGCAGTCTATCGGATTGCTCACCCGACGACGAATACCGATCTCTCCCGCACGGTGATCGAAGCAACACCCGACGGTTGGATTTATGCCGGGCGGCTGGCCGATGGCCGCTGGGCCGTTGGGTATCATACCCTGCCGAAGACGGCGGTTCAGGTGCGGCAATCCTCGGACCTATGGGCGGCGACGCTGAGCGCCGCCCCTTATCTTCGCGACTGCCTGGGGCCGATAGTCTGGGCGGAACCCGGCATTGCGCGCGAAGCCGGGGGGATTGGGCTGAGCGTTCCCTATGGCGATGGTTGGCTTGCCGTCGGTGATGCCGCACTGGCCTTCGACCCGATTGCTGGACAGGGGCTTTTCAATGCCTTGCGCACGGGCCTTGCCGCCGCCGAAGCACTCCTCGCCGCCACCCCATCCGCCCTATCGGCCTATGGTGCGGAGCTAGCGCGGGTCGCGGCAATTTACGCGGGGCGGCGGGCTGCCCTGTACCAAGCCGAAACCCGCTGGGCCGATCGCCCATTCTGGCAGGCGCAGCAGCAAGCGGCCATACTTGCTGCTGCGCCTGCGGTTGGGTGAGGGGACCGTTGCTCCGCCCCCATTTTTTGGGCCAGGTGAGGTTAGAGTTTTGCCTCCTTCGTCACGGCAGCGGGCTGGTAACGCTGCCGGGATTTACCGCGAAGAAGGTTTGGCGGTGGCGCCGACCCCCACCCGATACGCGACACCTCGCCGAAGGTGCGGCCTTGAATAAGATTCTGGCAGGCAAATTTATGTTTAGGGGCAAGGGAGTAGGGAAGACCCATGAGGGTCTACTGTATCACTGGATGAAATTTCCCAAGGCCATTAAGGCTCGCCAACGGTAAGCTGATTTTAACGCATAGACCGGTGGGAGTGCGGTTGCTCAGATGAAGGTCGCCGCCGCAGGCCACAACTGCCCGCCGCGCGATGGCAAGGCCTAAACCATAGCCACTATTATCGTAGGGGGTGTCGCGAACGAAGGGCTGGAGGAGGCTGTTCGGTTCGCTCGTGCGAATCCCCGGGCCATCGTCTTCAACGATCAGCAAGCAGCCTTCCCCCTGCGTCGTCAGCGTTACGCGAATGGTTTGGGTGGGGGATGAAAAGCGCAGCGCATTTCGCAGAATATTTTCGGTTGCGCGCCGGATTAATAGACCGCTGCCCGCAATCAGCCAATCGTGTTCCGCGGGTTCCCTCGGCAGATCAGCATCGATTTTTATGTTTTGCGCCTCGGCCTCGAACATCACATCGCCGAGGACGAGTTCAAGTACATCGAGAAGGTCAAAATATTCGCCTTCGTGATCGACGCCGCTTTCAAGCCTCGCCAGGGTCAGTAATTCGCCTACGATTTTATCGATGTGATCCGCCTCAGAATCGATGCGTTGGAGCGAAATGTCGAACCGAGCGGGGTCGCGCCGAAGCAGTCCAATTGCGAGGCGCATCCGAGCCAGCGGCGAGCGTAATTCATGAGAGACATCGTGGAGCAGCCGGTCACGGGCTTCAACGAGTTCCGCCAATCGCCCCGCCATGCGATCGAAATCATTGGCAAGATCGGCAATTTCATCGCGGCGGCGGCCCATAGCATCATTCAACCGCACCGTAAAATCGCCGTCCGCTAATCGGCTAAAGCCCTGGCGCAACTGATGGATAGGATAGGCGAGGTACCAGGCAAGCGCTGCGCTGAAAACGAGGCCAGCCAGGGCCGCCGCGACAAGATCGTCCGGCGGCATTGCTAGAAAGTTCGTGGCTTCTTCGGGAAGGGGCGGTGTGGCGTACCGTAGGCAATAGCGGTTGCTCGCGGTCTCGACCATAGTTGCAATCTGCCGATTGTTTGACGGCGAGCAGTCGAGAATCTCGGACTGTAGGGACAGCCGCCCGCGTTCTTCTTGCGGCCAATCGTCGATCTGCCGCGCCAAAGCGGCTGGTCCGCCGTGCTCGAGCGCCGTTGTCGCGGACGCGGTGAGTACGCGCCCCACTGCCAGCGGGGCATCCCACTCCTGAAAATCCGCCGCCGGTGCAACCGACCAGTACAGCCAAAGGCCGTAGCTCAGCAGCAGGGACGTTGCCCAGAAGCCAAGCCAGATTTTCCAGAAAAGCCGGCCTTTCATGACGCCGCCCGCAACCGATAGCCGACGCCTCGGATAGTTTCGACCATAATCTCGCCCGTGGTCGCCTTCTCAAGCTTCAGACGGAGATTACTGGCATGGACGTCGATGCTACGGTCGTAAGGCTGCCGCGTTCGTCCCAATACGGTGAGCGAGAGGGCGTCTTTCGTCGCAACGTTCTCGCCACTGATCATCAATGTTTCAAGAAGCTTGAACTCTGTTGCCGTCAGGTCGATGGGTTGGCTCTGCCAACTGGCATCACGTCGCGCGCTATCAAGGTTCAAGGCGCCGAGCGTTAGCGCTCCCTCACGTCGTGGACCATTCGTACGGCGCAGGATAGCGCGCAGGCGCGCGACCAACTCGCGCGGATGATAGGGTTTTGCGACATAGTCGTCGGCGCCGAGTTCGAGACCGACGATCCGATCCACGAAGGTGCCGCGCGCAGTTAACATAATAACGGGCACAGCGCTCTCGGCGCGGACCCGTCGCAGTACCTCCACACCATTGATGCGCGGCAGCATGATGTCGAGGATCACGGCAGCAAACCGGCCGGATAGTGCCAGAACTGCGCCGTCTTCGCCGTTGGTCGCCGTCGTTACCGAGAACCCCTCCTCAGAGAGAAACTCGCCCAGCATTCGGCTTAGGACGGCATCATCGTCGATTATCAAAACATCAGTCATTCATCGGACATTATCAACCCAACGGAGACGTTGATAGCCCTAACAAGGATATTACACGTCTTTACGAAATCTTTTCACTCTCTTGGCAAACGCTTTACACCCACCAACCGGGCGAGGCGGCATAATAGCTTCCTGAAATCGGGGTGCTGTTAGTTCTTATGCTGGTAGTTGATTGTTCTGTTTCTCTAGGCTGCATGGCGGGAATGATCTTATTCCTGCTCATTCCCCATCTCATATTTACGACCGAAATATCGAACTTCGGAGTATTGAGCAGACCAATCGGGGAGCGGCGGATAGGCGCATGGCGGCACTTCAGGACTCTTGGTGTTTTGAGAAGGAAGACCGTCCATGTGCGGGTTTGCTGCTGCAATCAACTGGCCGGAAGCTGCCGCCACGGTTGGTCAGCTAATCGAAGGGCTTCGGCATCGTGGGGACGTCACCGACCCCTTGGTCCAGGTGGCACCCTACACAGTCCTCTGTACGCGCCGACTACGGATAGTTGATAGTGAACGCGCCATCCAGCCGCAGGTTTCCTGTGACGGTCGTCTCATAGTCTCGTTCAACGGGCAGATCTATAATCATGCGATATTAAGAGATGAGATGATCGCGCTCGGGGTGCGATTTCAGACTGAGTCGGATACCGAGGTCTTAGTCAATGCTCTGAGTGTCTGGGGGCCTCAAGCCCTCGAACGACTCTCAGGCATGTATGCGTTCGTCGCCGTCGACATTGATAGCGGTGGGTTTCTGGCCGCCCGCGACCCTTTCGGCATAAAACCCCTCTACGTGATACAGTCAGGGGCGGGTTTTCTATTCTGTTCGGAGATGAAGCCGCTTCTCGATACTGTAGCGGATGGCGATGTTATGATGTTACCGCCCGGCTACGCGCTTACGGCGACCCGCTGCGTACCGTTTCAGTCGGCGATCCATCAGCCAAGGGGTAGACGCTATCCAAGTGATCCCGCGACACTCGACGCACTATTATCTGAGGCCGTTCGCACGCATTTGCCGCCGGGCTTACCGGTCGCGACACTGTTCAGCGGCGGTATCGACAGTACACTTATCGCCCATTACGCGCGGAAATTCCTGCCCGACAGCCCTGGCTACTTTGTCGGTGGGGAAACCGCGCCGGATTACCCCTTTGCGGCGGAATATGCCGCACAGACCGGATATGATCTGCGCTTCGTTGAGTTCGAGCCCGAGAGCGATGCGGTATTCGCAAGGATCAGGGATGCGGTCGTAACCAGCGAATCCTTTGAGCCAAACCTTATTCGGGGGGCGCTTTGCTCGCTTGCTGCGGCCGAGCGGATGCGGCGGGATGGCTTTCGGATTGCCCTGTGCGGCGAGGGGGCGGATGAGTTATTTTGTGGTTACCCCTTGCTGAAGCTGCCCTTTCTTGACGGTAACGCCCAAGGTGAACCGATTCGCGATGAATGCCTGGGGCTCATGCACCGGGTTAGCCTGCAGCGGGTTGATCGTTGTTCCATGCACTATCAGATCGAGACGCGGGTTCCCTTTCTCGACCCAACAGTCGCGGAGTATGCACTAGGCCTTGATGCTGCCGCGCTGGTTCGAATGCAGAACGGTATTCCGGTCGGTAAGGTGGCTCTGCGCGATTTATATGATCTTTACCCAGAAAGCCTTCCCTCGGCCATTCGAAGCCGCGCGAAAGTGCTCTTCGACGTTGGTAGCGGTCTCAAAGATACCGTTTGGAAAGCTCGCTTCAACGACGAGATCTCGGATCGCGCCTTTTGTGATGGGCAGAAGGAATTTGCGCGCTTTTCCATTCAATCGAAGGAAGAGCTCTATTACTTGCGCCAACTTTCGCAGGTCATAGATGTTGATCGCGTTCCGCATCTGCAGGATCGCGCCTGGATATTGAGCCCCATAGATCGATATGCTGAAAGGCTTAAAGCCTATGCGTCGTAAAGCCAGAAAAACTTTGGGGCATGCGCTCCGGCCATCCATCAGCCTGCCGCCTCGGTGACACGGGATCGTCGTCTCCGGAGCCATTGAATCCAAGCGCCTGCGCCCCCGGGTAAAACACCATCCCGATGCCCTTCGTCCTGACGATGGGTAGACCCTCCTGAGAAAAATCATGACTAGCCAAAATGTTAGCCTGACCGTCGCCGATCTAAACGATTTCCCGGATTTTAAAAAAGAGCTCCAGGCGGCGTTTGCGATTGCCGTCATTGAAGAGTTCGGGGGGCTCCCCGATGGCCCCATCCCGTCCGATAGAGATCTCGATAATTCGCTTCACGCTCCGGGGGCTGTTCCTCTCCGTATCCTCTGCGAGGGCCGAAATGTCGGCGGCGCGGTCGTGACCATCGATGAAGTAACCCATCACAACACGCTCGACCTGTTTTTCCTGAAGGTTGGTGAAAACGGTCAAGGTCTCGGGCACAAGGCCTGGCTCGCCATCGAAGCGCGCTTCCCGCAGACTGTCTCCTGGCAGACGCATACGCCGTATTTTGAGAGGCGGAATATCCACTTCTACGTCAACAAATGCGGCTTCAAGATTATCGCATTCTTCAACGCGCATCACCCCCAGCAAGACCATCGCAGCTCAGACGATTCGATTGGGGATGAGGGATTTCTATTTGAAAAGATCATGCGAGAGTGACCGGTAGGCGGACGGTCTCCCCCTCAGGCCCTTCCGGCAGTTGGGCACCTCGAAGAACTGGGTGATTTGATAATTCGAAGCTATTATTACATAGATGTGTTGTGAATCCGGCCGTTCTAGCTGTTCATTCGCGTCTTTTTTTGGAGTAATCCCTAGGGGTTGATGACGTTCCCTCGTCATGCGGGTGCGCTTCGGTTGTCGTGCCAGATCACACTGCGCATGTTGTAGGCGATGTTGGATTGTCTGCAACAGAGTTGAGACTCTTTATGGTTTCTGCGGCGTCGACCACTCAAGCTTAACGGCTTTAACTGTCTCCCCCAAGCAACATAATAAGGAATGCGATTCGAATCTCTAGGGCCCGCGATTCATCTTACAGGCTAACCGTAATAATCCAAACGGCGTTCCTGAATAGTCTACCGGGATCATATTGGAATAAGATTTCATTTTGTTTTCTGATTCCTGATTGCGCGGTAGGGGGTTCCGCTTTGATTTTGAGAAACTCATTAAAAATCCGCTAAGGGAGAGGTCGGGTTGTCCGTTAAAAAATAGCGACTGCGGAACATCGCATCGTATGCCGTTTCTCTGCTAAACCATTCACTTCCATACGGTTTGGCTCGCGTTTCCCTGCGGTCGCAAACTTGACTCCGCCTGCCGCTGCCCGCATAGGCTTGGTAAATATTTCCTTAAATTTCGCGCAAAACGCGCGGAAGCATGGTTGCGGCGGCCCAGAATGGTCCAGATCCTGGCGTATGTCGGCGGTACGTCGAAGAACCCCTATTTCGCCTCGACCTCCAGCAATCCTATCGCCCAGGCTGCTGCCAACGGCACGCTGCAACCGGGTCCGACGACCAACTATGGCCCCGCTGCGGTCATTTCCTTCGGGGGGAATGATGTCACGCTGGCGCCCTCGACCTATTCGGCGCTCGGGGCGGGCGGGGGAGTGATTACGGCGGATCAAGCCTATATCCAGGCTAATTCCGACGTTGCTGCGGCCATTGCCAGCGGTCAGTTCCGCAATGGCCTCGAACATTATCTGATCTACGGCGCGCGCGAAGGACGGTTCTATGCCGGTGTCGGTCAACAGACCTTGTCGGCCGAGCAACTCTATCTCGAAGAAAACCCGGATGTGGCCGGGGCGATCCAGTCGGGGATGTTCCGCAGCGGGCTCGAGCATTATCTGCTGAATGGCGCGTCGGAAGGGCGTTATTATTACGGGCAATCGACGCGCTCGATCACACCCGAAGAACTTTATTTGCGCGACAATCAAGACGTCGCCAACGCGGTCCGCTCGGGGGTCTATTCGAGCGGCCTTGACCATTTCAACAGGTATGGCCGGGCGGAAGGGCGCTTCTATTACGGTTATTCCCAAGGCCCCGCGCAGAATATCTTCGTCCAAACCGTGCAGACGACGCGCAACGGGGCGACGATTAACCTAACCCCCGATCAGCAATATCTGATGGCCAATCCGGCCGCCGCCCAAGCGGTTGCCTCGGGCCGGTATCGCGACGGGCTGCAGTATTTCTTGAACGAAGGCTATGCCTCGGGCAGCAATTACCGGAACATTCAGGCGTGGCGCCTCAATAACTTGGCGGAACGAAGCTACCTGCAAGCCCACGCCGATGTCGCCGAAGCCGTCGCGGCGGGGGTCTCGCCGAGCGGCGAGGAGCATTTCTTCACCTATGGGAAGAATGAAGCGTTCCGGGGCGGCTATGGCCAGCTCTCGAATGTGACCTATAACGCCAATACAATTGACGGGGCCTATCTGCGTGCCAATCGCGACGCGGCCCTTGCCTTGGCCAATGGGCAGTATGCGACCGGGCTCGATTATTTCCTGGCCGTCGGCGCCGGGCGGGGCCAGAGCTACGGTAAAATCACGGCGGCCGGTCTCAACACGGTCGGCGAACGCCAATATCTCGCCGCCAACCGCGACGTCGCCAATGCCATTGCCGCCGGGCTCTATTATTCCTCGGGCCTCGAGCATTTCCTGGCGACGGGCTATACCGAAGGCCGCAACTACGGCAATCTGACCGCCGCTTCGTTGACCAGCGGTCCTTCGGCGACCCTCGACCGTCTCTATCTCCAGGCCCATCCTGAAGCCGCCGCGGCGCTTGCCAATGGTCAGTTTGGCAGCGCCTTTGCGTATTTCGCGACGCTGGGCGCCGATCGGGGCGATAGCTACGGTCGATTGACCGCCGCCACCTTGGGCGATGCCAACGAGCGCACCTATCTGATCCGCAATAAGGATGTGGCGGCGGCGGTTGCGACCGGCGGTTACGCAAATGGTCTGGATCATTTCATCTATGGTGGCTATGCCGAAGGGCGCGGGGATTACGGCAACCTTCGAGCGGCCTCACTGACCGATCCCTCCCTGGGAAGCCTTGAGGTTGCCTATCTTCAGCAGAATAAAGACGTGGCGCGCGCGGTTGCGGGCGGTCAATACAGCAGCGGGTTGGCGCATTTCTTAACGGTCGGCGGCGCCGAAGGCCGGCATTACGGTGCGCTCCAGGCGAGCCAATCCTTGGGCTCCAGCCCCGAAGCGGTCTATATCGTCCAGAATGCCGATGTGGCGGCGGCCATCGCCAAGGGGCAGGCGAGTTCCGGCCTCGATTATTTCCTGAAGACCGGGATCGATAAGGGGCACAGCTATGGTCGTCTCTCGGCGGCGACCTTGGGCGGGGCCAATGATCCCGAACGGCAGTATCTGACCCGCTTCCAAGACGTGGCGAAGGCAGTTGCTGACGGCGTCCACGCCAGCGGCCTCGCCCATTATCTCGCCTATGGCTATCGGGATCGGCTTGGCATCAACTACGGCAATTTGACCGCCGAGATGCTGAACCCGAATTTCCTTGAGGGCCAGTATCTGCAAAGCCACATCGGCGCCGCCAACGCAGTGGCGCGCGGGTCGGCCAAGAATGGCATCGATTATTTCCTGAAGACCGGCATTGATCAGGGCGATAGCTACGGCAAGCTCTCGGGCGCCAGCATCGGTGCCCTGGGCCAGGCCGAGCGGGCGTATCTGGCGCAGAACCTAGATGTGGCGCGCAATGTCGCCGGGCCGAACGGCTATGCCTCCGGCCTCGTCCATTATCTAACCTCGGGCTATGTCGAGGCCAATCGCACGGGTTATGGCGCGCTCAATAGCCAGACCTATAAGCCCGGCACCGCCGAGTTCAAATATCTGCTGGCCAACCAGGACGCGGCGCAAGCGGTCGCCAATGGTCAATATGCCAGCGGGTTCGATTATTTTGCGGCGGTCGGGGCCGGGAAGGGCCAGGCCTACGTCAAGCTCGCTGGGGCCGATTTTGCGGCGGCCAGCCCGGCGGAGCGGGATTATCTGCTGAAGAACCGCGATGTCGCCAATGCGGTCGGCCTCGGGGTCTATCCCAATGGTCTCGATCATTTCTTAAGGAATGGCCGAACCGAAGGGCGCAGCTACGGTCAGTTGCGCGCCGAGACACTGCAGGGGACCACCGGGTCTAATCCCGAGCTTGCCTATCTGCTGGCGAACCGGGACGTTGCGGCGGCGGTTGCGGCCGGAACCTATGCCTCGGGGCTCGCCCATTATTTTAGCTATGGCCGCGCCGAAGGCCGCCAGGGCTATGGCACGGTGTCGAGCGAGGTGCTGAACGCGACCGGCCTCGATAGCGAGTATCTGCGCGCCAATCCCCTGGCCTTGCAGGCGGTCGCCAGCGGTCAGGCGAAGAGCGGTCTCGATTATTTTCTGAAGGTCGGGATCGATCAGGGCGAGCGTTACGGTCGCCTGACGGCGGCCAGCCTGACGGCGGTGGGCCCGTCAGAACGGGGCTATCTCAGCAAGAATCTCGATGTCGCCAAAGCGGTTGCCGAGGGGGTCTATGCCTCGGGCTTCGATCATTATACTGCCATTGGCTATACCGAGGCGAACCGCGGGCAATACGGGGCGCTGCGGACGGATTTTTACGCAAAGAATGATGCCCAGGGCGCCTATCTGCGCGCCAATAAGGATGCCGCCAAAGCCGTTGCCGATGGTCTTGCCGTGACGGCCATGGATTATTTCCTGCGGACGGGGGTGGATAAGGGTCAGAGTTTTGGGTCGCTGAGCGCGGCGACTTTGGGGGCTGCTGGCAGCCCGGAACGGGCTTATCTGACGCAGCATCAAGACGTTGCGGCGTCGGTGGTGGCGGGGACGTTTGCGTCCGGCCTCGACCATTATCTGCGCTCGGGCTATGTGGACCCGCGGCGGGCGTCGGGCTATGGGCGGCTGAATGCCCAGGGGGCTAATCCGACTTTCATCTTCGGCTCGGTGGATGGCAAATATCTGCGGGCGAATCTCGATGCGGCGGCGGCGGTTGCGGCAGGCACGGCGGCGTCGGGGCTTGATTATTTTCTCAGCACGGGGATCCAGAAAGGCCAGAGCTACGGCACGCTGACGACGGCGACGGTGGGCAGCAAGGACGGGGCTGAATATGCCTATCTGAAGGCCCATGCCGATGTAGCGCAACTGGTGGCGACGGGGCAGGCCAAGAGCGGGCTTTTGTACTTCCTGACGAGCGGGGTGGAGCAGGGGCATAGCTACGGCGCGATCGCGGCGGGCAAGCTTGGCGGTAAGACGGACCCGGAACGGAAATATCTCACGCGCTACTTGGATGTGGCGGCGGCCGTGGCGAGCGGTTTCTATGGCTCGGGGCTGGTGCATTACCTGACGGGCGGCAAGGCCGAGGGGCGGATTTACGAAGGCTCGGCAGGTTCGACCCTGCAGCCGGTGGCGATTGATCCGACGTCGCGGGATAGCTGGTATCTGGTTAGCCATGACGCGGCCTTTATGGCGGTTGCCAAGGGCGAGGCGAAGAACGGTCTCGATTACTTCCTCAAGGTCGGGATCGATAAAGGCGACACCTATGGGATGCTGACCCGCGAACGCTTCGGCGACGCCAGCAGCCTTGAGCGGCAGTATCTCGCCCGCAACCTCGACGTGGCGGCGGCGGTTGCCGAGGGCACCTATATCAACGGCCTCGCCCATTATCTCGCCTATGGCTACAAGGAAGCCGATCGCGGCGGGTTTGGGAAGCTGGACCCAAGCAAGCTCGGCGGCTCGGCCTTGGGTGATGCGGAGCGCAAATATCTGCAGGCCAACCTCGACGTCGGCCAGGCGATTGCCGATGGCCGCTATCAGGGCGATGGGCTGCAGCATTATCTCACCTGGGGGTATAAGGAGAGCAATCGCGGAAGCTATGGGGCGCTTAAGGATGATCGCTATCTGAAGGGCTTTGGTTCAGGTGTTGAGGCAGCCTATCTCCTTAGGAATTTAGATGTGGCAAAAAATATTGTAGAAAAACAAGGCTACGATGATGGTCTTAGCCATTTTCTCGATGTTGGTTACGGTCAGGATAGAGGGAATTATGGGTATTTGATGAAGAAAGATGTTTCAGAATTAACGCTAAACCAGCGCGAAACCGTATTAATATCGAAGGATTTTGTGAGTTTGGTGGCGTCAAAACAGTATTATTATGATATGGGGTTTGCAGATGATCCTGACTACGGCCTGTATATTTCGGATCCGAATGCCTATGATCGTCAGAAGGAGAATGGCGGGCCATCACTTTTTTCGCGGATAGTTTCTGTAATTAATGATTATCTGAATGACCCAAATCACACAGTTGGTGCTGGTTTCAGCTGGGGTGTTACCGCAGGTACCATCGCCTCTTATGAACAAAGTATTTCTGTTCAATCTTACCGCGTAGAAGGGATACCAATTCATAGTATTCAAGTAGGAATGCAAACCGGAATAGGTTATAAAATTTCTCAGACATTTGATCTGTCTTTTGGCGTTCAAGGAGTTCAGGGTCTTTCGGGCGTAAACGACAACATCTACATCGGTCTAGCAGTTATTGGTATGACCGTCTCGAGAGATGAGAGTGGTAACTTCGCTGGTTTAACCATACACCTCGGGCCCCAGATTGGGGCAGAGGCATCACGATCTGTTTCAAAACCGCTTTTTGATGAGGGAACGGTCGAAGGGTTTAAAGAGTATATGCGGGGATATAGTGCTATCTTGAGTACTTTAGGCTACGATAATTTTGGTCAATCGGAGATTAACGGAAAAACGTACTTTTTTTCCGCAGGTGGAGTTTTCGATTTTGGTTCGCAGCAAGTAACTAGTCTCACTAAGGAAGAGCTATCTGCACGCAAGGGGTGGAGTGGTCGGGACATTAATTCAATTGCCAGTGCCATTACTAATAGAGACGCCGGTATTGGCTCCGGAGAACATGACGGTGGTGCAAATCAGGGGGGGCGGTCAATCGCAAATCGAGGTTCTGTTATTGGCGCGGATGGCACAAGAGCAGTCTCGACAGAATATTATGACGGTGTTGTTGAGACGAAGGTGCTCGATAAGTTTGGTACAGTTATTGACTCCTTCACATCGCCTAATCGGACGGAATTCTTCGAATCTCAATTTCCCGGTATTGTTGGGCAGTATGGCCTAGAAGGAGGGACTGTGGTGCCGGAGATTAAGAATGGAGTCGTGGTCGGTGATGAAAAACCCGAGACCGAGCCCGACGAAGAATAGTAGTTTTGGCGAAAGCGTTGTTTTGATTTCTTATCTCGGAGGTTGACAATGTATGCATTTATCGCTTCATTCGAATTGATTTATTTCATATTAGTTGGTTTTACTGTATCTGGGGCAAGAGTCGTATCGGGATTTATATTCTTAATGTGTTTTATTTTTGGCGCAAAAATGCTATCGGGCTTAAATCCGCTGAATTCGAATTTGAAATATCAACGAGATGCATTTAATAGTGATAATGGTGTTAGAATTTTCTACTTGGTTATTTTTTCTTTGGGTGCAATGATACAGAATTTATTTGCAAATGATTTAAATTTATTCATCGTGATGCAATTTAATAACTTGAAAGGGTGGTAGAATGCGTTTGAATATATTTTTCTTTGGATCCACCAACTTTCTTCTAAAGCCATTTGGCTTGTGATCCACAGCTTCTTAATTGAAATTTTAGTGGAGCGACGATCATTTTGGGCTGAGCGAGGAGCAGTTTTCCGGGCTTGAGCCGCATCTTCCGCAGGACGCACGGTGGAAAGCGCGAGTGGATGACCGGCGGGTGATTAGCGGTATTATTCATGTGCTGAAATCGTGGTGCCGTTGGGTAGATGCGCTGTCGATCGGACACCTCGAAAAACCCCTCCCGTCGGGGTTGGTGACGTGATTCGCTGCCCCAATGGACAAGGGGGAATGGTCGATGAAGGGTCAGCTTGGATATGGACACCTCGAAAAACCCCTCGCGTCGGGGTTGGTGACGTGATTC
>NZ_NOXS01000007.1 GCF_002251735.1 Elstera cyanobacteriorum
GTAAGCGCGAATTTCTCAGCACCTTTTGAATTCATCGTGTTTTGGCATGATGTGTCCACTTAACGGAGGTGGACACCAGGTGATTGAGGACGATGAACGGAAACTGCTGGTTAGGCGGATTTTTAGCAATGGCCGCCGTCGGTACGATGCGGCGTCGAAAGAGCGTCTCGTTGCGGCCTGCCTGGAGGCTGGCGTGTCGGTATCGCGCCTTGCGCTTGAGCATGGGGTCAATGCCAACCTTCTTCGGAAGTGGATAAAGACGGCCAAGGAAGCCGGTACTCTGCGAGCCCCTGCGCGGTCGGCGTTCATTCCGGTTCAAGTCAGCGCTGCCAGTCATTTGGTAGAGGGGCCTGCCCTGCGCGGGGAAGCGCGGCAGTCGAAGTCGCTGCCCCTTTCGACCAAGGTGAGCGCGTGCCTGCCGAACGGCGTGACGCTTTCGCTGGAATGCGGTGATGTGGAGGCGTTGACGGCGATCATCGGAGCCCTGGGGCATGTTCAGACTGAACGCTGACCTGACCGTCTATCTGCACCGCGAGCCGATCGACTTCCGGGCCGGTATCAACAGCCTTGCGGTTCTGGTGCAGGAGGAGATGGCGCTTGATCCGTTTGCGCCTGCGGTCTTTGCCTTTTGCAATCGCCGCCGCGACCGTATGAAGCTGTTGTTCTTCGACCGATCCGGCTTCGTGTTGGTTCTGAAGCGGCTGACGGAGGACAAGTTCCGATGGCCGCGCCGGGAGACGGCGGTGGTTACGCTTTCGTGCGAACAACTCCATTGGGTTCTCGACGGCATCGATATCGACGCGATGGTGCGCCATCCGGTGCGGCACTATCAGGTTGCGGGCTGAGAGGGGCGAGAAAAGCCGTTGACGCAGCGGCATGCTTTCGATTCAAGACTCTGATGATCAGATCCGGCGAACCTGATGTTGCAGCGTTACTGGCGCGTATTGCTGCGCTCCAGGCAGAAAACCGTCACCTCACAGCGCGCGTCGCCCAGCTGGAGGAAGAGTTGGCGCTAGCGCGGCTCCATCGTTTTGCGCCGAAAAGCGAAAAGCACATTGACCGCCTCTTCAATGAAGCCGAACAGGCGGCCGGTGACGATACCTCCGGCGGCGAAGAGGATGATGCCGTCGACCTGCCGGACACCGGCTTTGCGAGGGTTGAGAAGCCGGCGGGAAAGAAGCGTGGCCGCAAGGCTCTGCCGGAACACCTACCGCGCGAGCGCGTCGAATACGACCTTCCCGATGATCAAAAATCCTGTCCCTGCTGCCGCCATCCAATGCATCGCCTGGGCGAGGCGATCACCGAGCAACTCCATATCGAGGTGAAGGCAAAAGTCCTGCAGAATGTGCGGTTCAAATATGCCTGCCGGACGTGCGACCGCACCGGGATCGAAACGCCTATTGTCATCGCGCCGATGCCCGCGCAGCCTTTGCCGGGCAGCATCGCCACGGCCTCGACGCTGGCCTTTGCGCTCGTTCACAAATACGTCGATGGCACGCCGCTCTACCGCCTAGCCCAGGCCTTCGAGCGCGCGGGCGTTCCCGTCAGTCGCGGAACTCTGGGCCATTGGGTGATTGGATCGAGCGAGAGGCATCTTTGCCGCCTCTATGAAGCCCTGAAGCTGCGGCTCAGGGCGCAACCGCTTATCCATGGCGACGAGACCACGGTCCAGGTCCTGAAGGAAAAAGATAGGGAGGCTACTAGCCCATCCTTCATGTGGGCCTATCGGAGTGGGGAGGACAGTCCTGAGCCGATCGTGCTGCTCGAATACCAGCCCGGCCGTGGCCAGATTTATCCGCAGACCTTCCTGGGCGATTATCGCGGTATCCTGATGAGTGACGGCTATTCCGCCTGGCGCACGCTGACGGGGGCCACCCACGTTGGATGCTTGGCCCATTCCAGGCGTCGCTTCGTCGAGGCGCTGAAGACTAGAAAGAAAGGCGGCGGCCCGCCGGAGCAGGCGCTAAAGGTCTTCGAGCAGCTCTACCGGATTGAAGGCCTGGCGCGGAGCGAAAAACCGGACAAGGGCGAAACACGCGCCGATTGCACGCGCCGTCTCCGCCAGAACCATAGCGTGCCCATCCTGAACGCTTTCAAAGCATGGCTCGACGAAATCAGGCCGAAGGTCTTGCCCGACAGCAAGATCGGCGATGCCGTATCCTATACCCTGAACCAGTGGGAATACCTGACGCGCTATACAGAAGACGGCAGAATGCCCATCGACAACAATCTCCTCGAACGTGACATCCGCGTCTTCGCAACCGGCAGAAAATCCTGGCTGTTCAGCGACACCGTGGACGGAGCCAAGGCAAGCGCCACCGTCTACAGCCTCATGCTGACCTGCCGCGCCGCGCGCGTCGAGCCCTTGGCCTATTTACGCCACGTCCTCACCGAATTGCCAAAGCGCGCAACAGAGGCCGACATAACCGACCTGCTACCCTTCAACTTCGCCAAAACCACAACCACCTGAGCCCATACAACAGGCCGAAAACGACCCTGCTCAAAGGGGCCGCGTCAATGTGCTAGGAAATGAGCGCTTACG
>NZ_NOXS01000009.1 GCF_002251735.1 Elstera cyanobacteriorum
GGGGTTCGCGCGCCGTCGCTCAATACCCGTATCTTGGCGGAGGCCCTGCCCGGACCGCTCAAGGTGCTTGTGGAGTTCCGACCGGCCGCCTGTGCCGTGGCGGTCATTTTGGCGCGGGCTGCTTATCCGCTGCGCCAAGTGAAGATGACGATTGCGGCCCTTGCGGAAGCCACGGGCATGGCCCGCCGTAGCGTTCAGCGTGCCCTAAGGCTGCTGGAAGTGGCGGGGCTCGTGGCGACCGACCATACGAAGATCCGGCGCGACTTTAACGAACCGAACGTCTTTTGGTTAGGCGACGCCTTTGAGGAATGGTTCCAAAGGCCCAAGAGCGCTTCTGCGCGCCAGGGGGGCGACTCGAATGACGCGCGACTCAGAGATAGAGATTCTAATAATCAAAAATCTACAAATTACAGCCATCGCAACGTAGGCCATGCTCCCAGTGGGGAGCAGCGTCGGGTCTTGCGCGAGGTCGTTGATGAGCCGAGCGGTTCGATTGGCGTTGGCCGTGCGCCGACACCGGTCGTCATTAATGAACCTGCTGAATCGCCAGATGCAGGGCTGTCGGTGACGGATGCTCCGGCGGATTGGGAAGCGCTGGCCAACAAGGCCGTGGCGGCGCTCGATCCGGACGCGAAGGATGGGAACCCGTGGCTCGCGCTGGATCGGTTGCGGCGGGAGCGGCTGAAGGGCGTGCAGCGGCAGTTCTGGGAACGCGCAGCCTCAACCCATGCGCACCGGGCGTTGCTTGCAGTTGCTGAAGTGCTGCTGCGGCCAATGGGTTATTTTAAGCGCGGCCCCCTCGCCTATCTGGCCGGGATCTTGCGCAAGGCGGTTGGCGATTGCGCACCCGAACGGTCAGTTGCCCGGCTGCTGGCCGAGCGGTCAGGCCAGGCTTATCCGGGAGGTGAGATCGCNCGGGATCTTGCGCAAGGCGGTTGGCGATTGCGCACCCGAACGGTCAGTTGCCCGGCTGCTGGCCGAGCGGTCAGGCCAGGCTTATCCGGGAGGTGAGATCGCCCTGCCCTTGGGCGTGAAGCCCCTCGAAACCATTACACCGCCGGAAGATCCGGTGCGGCGCCGCGTGTTCGAAGCGGTTGGAGTAGGCTTCTATCGCAGTTGGTTTGAGGCGGCTGAATTGAGCGTGCAGGACGACCATATAGTGGTTCGCCCTGCTAAGGCTTGGCAGCGGGTGTTTCTGGAGCAGCATCACTCTGCCCTCCTCCGCAGTTGCCGGTTGGTCTTGATTTAATCGGCCAGTGTTCGGCGTATCAATTCGCTGAATGCCGCCGGCTGGGAGAGGCGTTCGCGCTCGGCGAATTCCATAAACTTATTCCAGTCGGCGACTTTGGGCCGGAAGCTGACGTTTGTTGTCGGTTCTGGCACTTCGCCGGGCTTGCGGCGATATCGCCGGGCGGTGGTTTCTTGGGGTGGTGGTGCTGGCGTGTCATCGACAAAACCGCGTTGTTGCGCTTTTGCGGCAATCGCTTGGTCTTGCGCAGGCGTCGTTTCTTTAGGGCCGGATGGCTTAATGTTTGCGATATTGGCGAATGGGTCACGCGGGGTGGTCATTATTGGTTAGCTCCGGTGATAGTATCAAGAAGTTCGCCCACGAATCGTTCTGCATTCTCGATGGCTTGCTCCAATCCGTTGACGGCGGATGGATCTAGTTCTGTGAGCGATAGCTGATAACTGTGGATGCGCGAAAACGCGGTGCGCTCGTTAAGGTGCGTTTGGAAGCGCCCGATTCCGGCCGCATCAAGTCGGGCAATATTTTCCCGCTCTTCTTTTTTAATTACGCCAGTGTTGGTTCGCGTCAAAACAATCTTATGAGGGATGGCCCGGCGCAAGGTTTGTTCTTCGTCGCGGATGAGTTGGATTGCGACCGCTGCTTCGTCGGCGTCGGGCGTCTTTGCTTGCATCGGTATAATGACGAAGTCTGAGCGTGACATGGTGCGGCCCATGGTAAGAGTTGCTCGGCCTTGCACATCGATAATCACGAACTGGACGTTCGTTGACGCTTCGTCGATAACGGAGACAAGATCGCGAGGATCATCGACCGCTTTCACGATGCCAGCATATTTGCTTGGGCTGTTTTTCGCCCACTTGTAGGTGGTTTTTTGTGGGTCGGTATCAATCAGGAGCACCGAGGCTCCCTTCTGTGCTAATGTCGTTGCAACGATGAGTGCTGTTGTGGATTTCCCCGCCCCGCCTTTAGGGCTGGCCACAGCGATCACTGGCATTGAAATGAACTCCCTTACAAGCAAATGCATGCATATAAAAGCATATGCATGACAATCATTGCAATGCCAATCCGTCGCAATGAAGGGCGTTGACAGGCGTTGATTTGCGTCACAATCGCTTGAAAGCGATGCCGTTGAAAGCGATGCCGTTGAAAGCGATGCCGTT
>NZ_NOXS01000010.1 GCF_002251735.1 Elstera cyanobacteriorum
ATCACGTCACCAACCCCGACGCGAGGGGTTTTTCGAGGTGTCCGGCTCGCAACCCAGGCCAATCAAACACCCCGAAAATGCCTCGGGTATCAGACCCCTGAGGAAGCATTCCTCAAGGAGGTAGCGACCGTTCTGGCGACACCCTATGATCCAGCGAGCCCATGTCGCACTTCGACGTGAATCCGTCAGCCCCCCAACATGGCTTAAAGACTATATCATTGAACAGTTACGCTGCCACGGGACGCGGTTACGCCATCACGTCAGATTTCACAGGTCTGGAACCTAAAATAATCTCTCCGTTTATATTTTCTCGAACGAATTAAAATCCTTATTTTTACTGTAGAATTTTTCTATTTCAATATTCGTCGTATCGGAAAAGCTTATAGATACGTCCAGGCCAGTTCGGCCAGTCATAGCTATCAAACAGAAGCCAAATTCGTTTATGAACAACGCTCCATCAGACATTGTATGCTTGATGGTATCGAAAGTGCTTCGTTGAAAAAAGCCGTCCCACGTTGCGCCAAGATGAACCGTTTTCCTCGCTTTATAAAATTTCTCGAGCTGCTCCGCATTATTTAAAATATACGGTTCGATAGGCTTGAGCCATTTTTCAATCGGACCTTCGTCCGACTTGTAGATTGTAAAACGCTCGTATTCAATATCTGGTTCATCATCAGCTAAGTGCCTAAAATAGGTTCCTGTCCCATCAAGCTCAACATAAAATTCTCCCATGGTTAGGGTAAGGCGATCGTCTTTAGGAAATGCTCTAGGTAAGTAACCATAGCATCTCGTCCACGGGTTTTCGGCGAGCTCCTTCAGGAGGTGTTTTTCTTCCGCAGTCGCAGAGATATCAATCACATCGAGTTCAGACACGGCAATCTCCCTCTAAACTTGTCTCACGCTTAGGATATCCTAAGCCTCACGGTTTGAACTACTGCGCTGCTCCACTGAAAAAACGCTCAGAACCTCATGACGGAGATGCAAGCTCCAAGCCATAACAAACTTGACATTATTCGTCGTCGTCAATCGCTTCGACCGCCTGCTTTACGCCCTGAAACTGTTCACTATTTACATCTAATTTAACCGATGTAACCTCACCAGTTTTAGAAGAGATATAGCCATGAACCCACTCACGATTACTAATGTACGCCATTGGCTTATCCACGTGCCCTTTTCCGCCCCGATTCTCTGGGGATCTGGCCGCCGCGCCGGGAGTACGCGCGTTGTTGTGGAGGTTACAACGGCGGGCGGCGTCAAGGGTTACGGTGAGACGATCGCTTTGCTGGATTTCGTGCCCACGGTGGTGGCGGAAGTCGCAGCACCGCTCGCGGTCGGTTATGCCGTGTCGGACGTGGAGCGCTACCATCGCCATATCATGGGCGCGGGTTATTACCATCACCAGCGCGCCGCCGTTATGGCCGCTGCAGCTGTGGAAATGGCGATGTGGGACGCGCTCGGCAAACACGCAAGTCTGCCGTTGCACGCGTTCTGGGGCGGCCTTTACCGCCCCAAAATCCCTATGACGGCCTATTTGTTCGGTACCGATATCGCCGCGCTTACCCACTCGGCGCATGCCTTTCTTGACGCGGGTTATCGCAATTTCAAAGTGAAAATCGGTTATTCTGAAGCGCAAGATGTAGCGATTGTTGCCGCGATACGGGCGGTTCTGGGGCCGGATATTCTGTTGCGTGCCGATGTGAACGGCGCATGGACCCCCGGGACAGCGAAAAGACTGCTGGCAAAACTCGCACCCTATGATCTTCAGTACATCGAACAGCCGCTAATCTTGCAAGATCTCGTCGGGCATGCCGATTTGCGAAAATGCCAATCGGTGCCGGTCGGGCTCGATGAAACCGCCTATACATTGGAAGAGGTGGGGACAATTATTCAAGCGGGCGCGGCGGACGTTATCTTGCTCGATCCGCACGAGGCGGGGGGGCTTTGGCAGTGCGTGAAATCGGCAGCCCTGGCGGAAGCCCAAGGTATTCCGGTTACGCTGCATTCGGGCGGCGAATTGGGACTGTCGCAAGCGGCGTATTTGCACTTGGCCGCGTCCATTCCGAACATGAGCCTCTCCATCGACACCGAATATTATTACCATTCTGAGGATATTATTCAGGAACCGTTCGTGATTACCGATGGGGCACTGTCCGTTCCGACCGGGCCAGGGTTGGGGGTAACGCCGGATATTGAAAAGCTGGAGCGGTTCCGCACAAGCAGGGTGATTGGGGCTTATCTCGACCCCGAACGCCCCGGCTGGTTTGCCGAAAAGCCGAAGTTCTAAGGCCTGCTCCACGCCGGTCAATCGGGGGCGAAACGGGCACGCAGGTAGTAGGTTAAGTCGGCGATTTGGCTCAGGCTGAGGGTGTCGCGGAACGCGGGCATCGCTGTGATCTTCGTCGCCCTCTCCACTAGCAGGCGCGCGAGTTGGGGGGCGGGGCGGCCGTGCAAAATCGCCTGAAGCAGAATATCGGGGCGCAGCGCGTGCAGGCTGCTGCGCTTCATAAGCCCGTCTCCGTGATGGGGCGGACTCTACCTCAAAGCGGGTACATCTGCAGGGAACAGGTCATTGGGAGGGGCGGAAATGAGCGAGAGAAGGCCGATGATTACTATCGATCACCCAAGCCGTAATTCGAGTTCGGGCCTGGGTGATGTCGACAAACCAATTTCATCCCGCGCAAGGGTGGCCGAGATGCAAGTCGGCACAGCAGCCTCGCGACGTCTACTCTCGCGTCGTCAGGCCCGGTCAGGTGTCGCGCGCGTCCGCCGGAGCCCGTCCGTAGCGGCGCACCCGCAGATCGGCTTGGGCCTTATGCCCGGCAAAGCCTTCGAGCGCGCACAGACGGGAACAATAGGCCCCCACACGGGCCGAAGCCTCGGGCGTAACCCGCTGATAGGTGCAGGTTTTGATGAATTTCCCAACCCAAAGCCCGCCCGTATAGCGGGCAGCCTTGCCCGTGGGCAGCGTGTGGTTGGTGCCGATCACCTTGTCGCCGTAGGAGACGTTGGTTTCCGCGCCTAAGAACAACGCCCCATAATTCTGCATATGGGTGAGGAAATAATCGGGGTTCTTGGTGAGAACCTGGACATGCTCAAAGGCGAGATCATTGGCGACCTGGATCATTTCATCGTCGGTGGAGCAAAGGATGATCTGGCCATAGTCTTGCCAGGATTTACCCGCAATCGCCGCCGTTTCCAGGGTTTCCAACTGGCGAGCGATTTCCGCTGGAACCGCTTCCGCCAATGCGCGCGAGGTGGTGAGCAGGATAGCGGGCGAGTTAAACCCATGCTCCGCCTGACCCAGCAGATCGGTTGCCGCCATTTCGGCGTCGCAGCTTTCGTCGGCGATAATCAGCGTTTCGGTCGGCCCCGCGATCAGATCGATCCCGACCCGCCCGAATAATTGGCGCTTGGCTTCGGCAACAAAGGCATTGCCTGGCCCAACGATCATGGCAACCGGCGTAATGGTTTGGCTGCCGATGCCCATCGCCGCAATCGCTTGAATCCCGCCGAGGCTGTAGATTTCGTCAGCCCCGCCCAAATGCATGGCCGCGATGACGGCCGGGTTCGGCGCACCGTCAAACGGCGGCGACATCGTAATAACGCGTTTCACGCCCGCCACCTTCGCCGTCACCACGCCCATATGGGCCGAGGCGACTAGCGGATATTTTCCGCCCGGCACATAGCAGCCGACGCTTTCCACCGGCAAATTGCGGTGCCCGAGGGTGACGCCCGGCAGGGTTTCCACTTCCACATCGCGCAGGGCGGCTTTTTGGGCTTCGGCAAAGCGGCGCACCTGCTCTTGCGCAAAGCAAATATCGGCGATTTCGCGGCCCGTAAGCTTAGCGAGGCAGGCTTCAATCTCCTGCTCGCTCAAGCGGAAGCTGGGCGGGGACCATTTATCGAATTTTTCGGAAAGCTCGCGCAGGGCCGCATCGCCGCGCGCCTCGACATCTTCCAGAATACCGGCAACGGTATCGCGCACGGCGCGCCCATCGGCGGCTTTCAGTTCAGCCGAGCGACCGGCTTTCAACACTTCGATCATAGGAAGCTCCTGTAGTGCGAATTGGGGTTAAATCCGCGTCCGGCGCGCATAAAGGCCGGTCGCAAGAATGATGATGACGCCCTTAAGGATGAGCTGAAACTCGACCGGCAGCCCTAGGATTACGACGAGGTTCGAGAGCAAAACGAGGATCAAAACGCCCAAGAGCGCGCCCATAACGGAGCCGGAACCCCCAGCGAGGGACACGCCACCAATGACGGCCGCGACAATCGAATCAAGCTCGTAGCCGCGCCCGACCCAATTATCGACCGTGCCGACGAAGCCGACGAGGAACAACCCCGCGATCCCCGCCAGCATCGAGCCGAGGCAGTAACAAAGCAGCGTGATCCGCTGGGCCGAAAGGCCGACCAGTTCGGCGGCGCGCGGATTGCCGCCGATAATGTAAATGGACCGCCCCAGAACCGTGAACCGCAGCATCACGCCCAACCCGAGCGCAAGCAGGATCAAGACGGTAAGATTGACGGGAACGCCGCTAATCTGCCCGGTCCCGAGCCAGCGAAACCCGCTGGGAAGCAGGCCCGAGGGCGCGCCTTGCGTGTAGGCAAAGCGCACCCCTTGCAGCAGAATCATCATGGCCAGGGTTGCCAGAAACGGCGACACGTTCCGCCGCGTGACCAGCCAGCCGTTGATCCCGCCGATGACGGCCCCGCCGAGCAGAACCGCGACAAAGATCATCGGAATATCGGCATCATTTGTAGTAGTGAAGGCGGTCGCCAGCACCGCCGCCGAAGCCATCACCGAAGCCACCGACAAATCAATGCCGCGCACCAGCATAATCAGGGCTTGGGCAAGAACGACCATCCCCAGTGGTGCTGCTTGGGTAAGAATATCGCGAATATTGCCCGCCGTCAGAAAGGCGGGCGAGAGAATTGCCGCGAGGATCGTTAACCCAACAACAGCGCCACCAAGGGCAAACCGCTCGAGCCGCAGGCCGATCAATCGGGCGCGCGCGCCCTCGGGAACCGCAAGGCCGCTCATAGCGCCCTCCCCTTTTGCCGCTGGAAGCTGACAGCGGCGATAATTACCAGCCCCTGCGCAACCCATTGCACGAAGGTGGAGAGGTTCATGTAGTTCAGTAGATTATTGAGCAGCGAGATCAGCAACACGCCGAGGAACACGCCGCCCACACTGCCGCGCCCACCGCCGAGCAGAATCCCGCCGACGATAACCGGCGTCAGCGAAGCCAAAGTGAGCGCGTCCCCCGCATGGGGATCGCCCACCCCTGTGCGGCTGACGTAATAGGCCCCGGCCAGCGCGGCAAAAAAACCGGAGAGCGCGTAAGTCGCAATAATTGTCGGCTTAACCGACAGCCCCGTGAGGCGCGCCGCTTCGGCATTACCCCCAATGGCATAGACCCGGCGTCCGAACGGGGTGCGCGTTAACACCAAGGCGGTGACGAGGAACAGCGCGCCGAGCAGCAGGCCGCTTAAGGGAAACCCAGCAAGCGTGCCAAAAGCAAACTCCTCGAACCAAAACGGCACCGAGCCGCGCGGCTGCGGAGCGTAGAGCAAGGTGATACCCGAGAGCACCGAAGCCATGCCGAGGGTTACGATCAGCGGATGAACGCGCAGCCACACGGTGAGCCACCCGTTCAAGGCCCCCACGACCGCCCCGCCCGCGAGCACGAGCAGCAGCGCGGGCACGAACAGCGCCTCGTTTCCGCCGTGTATTCCTGCCAGCAGCACGGCAGCCAAACTGGCAATCGCCCCGACCGACAGATCAATTCCGCCGCCCAAGATCACAAAGGCTTGGCCGAGGCTGGCGAACCCCAAGGCGGCCAATTGTTCGGTGAAATTCCGCAGGTTTCCCAAGGTTAGAAACCGCTCGTTCACCACGGCCCCGACCACGAGCGCGATCAGCAGCAGCAGCGGAACCACGAGGCTTTGCAGAGAGATGCGCGCGGTCATGCGGCTTCTCCTCGCGCCGGGGCATCGGCAGTGGCGAGGGTCATGATGGCTTCTTCCGAGAGGGTTTCGGCGGCAAGCGCGCCCATCACCCGGCCCTCTTTCATCACCAACACGCGGTCGCAAAGGCCGATGATTTCTGGCAACTCGGAACTAATCATCAGAACGGCAACCCCCTCCGCCGCGAGGGCGCGAATGAGCCGATAGATTTCCGCCTTGGCGCCAACATCAACGCCGCGCGTGGGTTCGTCGAGAATCAGCAGCTTCGGGCGAATCGCCATCCAGCGGCTCAGAAGAATCTTTTGCTGATTGCCGCCCGAGAGGTGCCAAACGCCGGAGGTTGGACCGGGCACAGCAATGCGAAACCGCTGAATATCGCGGGTTGCCAGCGCCACTTCGCGCGGGCGCTGAAGAAACCCCAGGCGGGTATAGCGCGCCAGGTCCGGCGCGGTCATATTTGCGTAAACGGGCAATTGGGCGAGCAGGCCTTCGCCCTTGCGGTCCTCGGTCATAAAACCGATCCCCCGGCGAATGGACTCGGCCGGAGACGCGGGCGGCACATCTTGACCCGCCAGCGTTACCGAGCCCTTCTGACGGGGCTGGCTGCCGAAAATCGCGTGGGCAACCTCCGTGCGCCCCGACCCGACCATGCCCGCAAGCCCAAGGATTTCCCCAGCACGCACCTCCAGATCAACCCTTTTGACGCGCGGCAGAGCCTGAAGATCGCACACGGCCAGCACGACCGGAGCCGCCGGCAGCGCAGGCGGGCGCGGCGGATAGAGGTCGGCCAGGGGGCGGCCCACCATCGCCGTGACCAGGGACGCGCGGTCAAACTCCTTAACCGACCCGGCGCGCACATTCTTACCGTCTTTAAGAATAGTAATCCGGTCGGCCAGGGCGAAAATCTCTTCGAGCCGATGGGAGATATAGATAATGCATACCCCCCGGTCGCGCAGGCGGCGCAGGCGCTCGAACAGGGCCACCACTTCCTTGCCGGAGATCACGGCGGTCGGCTCGTCGAGAACCAACAGCTTTACGTCGTGGTTAAGGGCTTTGGCGATTTCGACCATCTGCTGATCGGCGACCGATAAATCACCCACCCGTGCGCGCGGATCGAGCCGGTGGCCGAGTTGGGCGAGCGCCGATTCGGTTTTGCGGATCATCGCCTTGCGGTCGATCAACCCCCAGCGCGTGCGCGGCGCGTGACCAATGAAAATATTCTCCGCGACGCTAAGGTCGGGAAACAGCACCAATTCCTGATAGATAACGTGAATACCGGCCTGCTGCGCTTGGCGGGGCGAGGCCCAAACGCGCGGCACGCTGGCGAAAGTGATCATGCCGCTGTCAGGTGTATAGGCCCCGGCCAGCACTTTAATCAGCGTCGATTTTCCAGCGCCATTCTCGCCGAGCAGCGCGTGAATTTCGCCCGCACGGGCCGAAAAATTGACCTGATCGAGGGATTTCACCCCCGGAAAGCTTTTACAAATACCCTGAAGCTCGATCATGGGATATCTCCCCCAAAACCAGGGCGGGATCGTCCGGGCGCCCGATGCGCCCGGACGTCACAGGCGCAAAATTAGCGCGGCAGGTCGGCCTTAAAGGTCTTCGGATCATAGGTAGGGCCCATGCCATGCCCCATGATGAGATCGCCGGGCGCATCCATGCGCACATATTCTTCCAGCGACACATCGGCCTTGATCGATTTCGTGTCCTGGCCCTTCGGCAGCACGATTTGGAAGTTCACATCAACCCGCTTCGGCACGGGTTTCCCTTCGAGCACGCTGAGGGCGACATCGACGGCGGCAATCCCCATCGACGGAGTGTAATCGATACCGATGAAGGGAAATTTATGCTCCTGGGCGAGCTGGTACATACGGTTCAAGTCCCCACCCGTGTGCGGCGGAATTTCATTGGATTTGAAGCCCGCACCCAGGAAGGCTTCGACCGAGCCCGAGCCTTGCAAGCCGCTATCGGCCCAAACGCCCTGAATATCCTTGCCGTAGCGCTGGATTATCGCCGACATGATCTTCTTGCCATTGGCGGGGCTCCAGCCCGTGTACTGTGTATCGAGAATTTTAATCCCCGGCGCTTGGGCGAAAACTTCCTTGGCGGCCGACAGACGCAGTTCCGCCGGGCTCGCGCCCGCAAGGCCCGGAAGCAGAACGATATTCCCCTTCCCGCCGAGCTTCTCCACCATCCATTGCGCACTCATGCGGGCAAGAGCGGTGTCGGAGGCGGTGACGAAGGAGACGAAATTATCATCCGTCTTCACGCGCCGGGCCGCCGAAACAACCGGAATGCCCTTGCGCATCGCCCGGCCCAGGATCGGATCGAGTGCGTCCGCCGTAGCGGGGTTGACCAGCAGCAAATCGATATCCTGATTCAGCAAATCTTGAATGTCGGAGACCTGTTTGGTCGCATCGCCATTCGCATCGGTCATGATGAATGTGCTGATTTTGTCTTTGTTCTTGGCAACCTCGAACTGCACGCCGTGCATGAAGGTTACCAGCCACAAATCGCCCTGGGAGGCATTGGAGAAGCCGATCTTATAGGGCGGCTTCTTTTTGAATTTGCTGGTATCGACCAGATCGTTCAGGCCGGGGTTCCACAAAAACGTGCGCGGCACGCCATCATATTCGGCGCGCACGGGGGCAGAGGCGAGAAAGGCCGTGCCCGCGAGAGCGGTGACCATAAGAGCCGATGCCAGACGAGCGCGGCGCGTTGTTACGATTTTTGCCATGTGGGTTTCCTCCAGAGTTTCTTTGAACTGGGCAAAGGGGGAGCGTTTGCCCGCAGTGGGGGCTGCGGCCAGGGCCGCTTAAGGCATGTAAAAAGAACGCATCGGGGCAGTTTAGGGAGGAAGAGGGGAGTCTAACCCCAAGGGATGGCCCCGGTGCGTTGGTCGTGGCGTTACCCTACGACCGGAACCGATGGGGCATTCGCCCGGCTTTCGTCCAACTCTACCCAGGGGCGGCGGTGCTGTTCTTCCGACAGACCGTGCGCATAGGCATCGACCACTCCAGCGGGGGCCGTCTGCAACACCGGGAAATCCCACCAGCCGACGACTTCCGCCGCCGCAATGGAATTATCGCGGGTGATCGAGGCTTCCACCAGGGCCGGGCCACCGCAGGCCAGCGCCCGCGTGAGCGCCCCAGCAAGATCGCCCGGCTCATCGACGCGCAGAGCAACGTCCACGCCGCAGGATTTGGCAAAGCCGACGAAATCGACCGAATAGGGTTCGCCATTCTTGGTGTGATGGTTGAACTCGGAGCCGATTTGCCGACCGATCAAGCCATTCTGCCCATCACGGATCGAAATATAGCCGCGATTATTGAGAATGAGGAAAACGACCGGGATATTATACATCACGCAGACGGCAAGTTCTTGCATCGACATCATAAAGTCGCCGTCGCCGATAATGCAGACCACGGGCGCTTCGGGTTTCGCCAGTTTCGCCCCAATCGCGGCAGGAACGGCGAAGCCCATCGAGGAATAAGTGCCCGAGGTGATGTGCGTACGCGGCTCATACACCGGAAACGCCTGCTTGGTGGAGCTTTGCGGATGGCCTGAGCCCACCGTGACGATACCGTTGCGGGGCAGCACTTTGCGCAGTTCGGCCAGCACGCGGAGCATGCTCATCGGCGACCCATCGAACTCGCGGCGACGCGCCAGGAGCCTTTCCCAGTCGGCCTTAGAACGATCCAAATTCAGAATATAATTATCGCGGCGGGCGCGGGCGGCTTTTGCATGATCGGCTGAAATCTCGGCGAGCAAATCTTGCAGCGCCGATTTGCAGTCGGCGACGATCCCAACCGCAGCCGGGTAATTCTTCCCGATTTCATGGGGATCGATATCGAGTTGAATGAGCTTGCCCGGCGGGAAGGAGAAGGTTGCGCCTTTGCGGTAAGATGAGGACGACCAATCGGTGAATTTACACCCGACCGACAGCACCACATCGGCGGCGGCGGCGATCTTGTTGCCCGGCGTCGAGCCCGGCCACCCGGCAGTGCCCGCGCAGAGGCGGTTATCTTCAGCAATCGCGCCCTTACCGTTCCAGGTAAAGACCACCGGAATATTCAAAAGCTCGGCGAGGCGGGTCACTTCTGGCGCGGCATCGCTGGAAATCGCACCGCCGCCCACGACGATGCACGGGCGCTCGGCCGTCAGCAGCAGGGCGGCCGCTTGCGTGATGCTCTCTTGCGAGGCGCGCGGTTTGCCCACGGGCAGGCGACGAGCCAGGTCTTGAATTTCGATATCGTCGGACATGACCTGCACGTCCAGCGGCAGCTCCATATGCACGGGGCCAGGGCGGCCCGACAGCATGGCATTGAAGGCGCGGTGCATCACAAACGGCACTTCGTCTGGGCGGATCACATCGAAGCTACGCTTCGTCACCGGTCCGGCAACGGCAGGAAAATCCGGCGAGCGGAACCGATCCAACTCCTGCATTACGCCATGGCCGCGCATATGCGTCGCGGCGCTGCCGGTAATGAGTAGAAACGAGGTTGAGTCGGCATAGGCGGTAGCGAGGCCCATGACGGCATTCATCGCCCCTGGACCAATGGAGGTACAGGCGGCAATGGGCTGCCCCGTCACGCGGAAATGCGCGTCGGCAATATGGGCCGCGCTCTGTTCGTGCATCACCTGAACGAAGGGCATGCCATCCTTCGGATCGGCAAAGGCATCGAGCAAGCTCCAATTGCCATGCCCCGGCAACCCCGCCACATAGGGCACGCCATAGGCCTTGAGCGTCTGAACGATCATCTGACCGACGGTAAGCTTCATCGTTTCCTCCACCTGATTTTTTTCAGATCCAACCAGGGCTTTTCCATTTTGGGCAGCCCGGTTAAAAGTTTGTGCAAATTGCACATTCATTTTCTGCAATATTCATGACATGAACACCGCAAACCCGTCAGGGGCTCTTGTAACGCCCCCTAATCTGGCGCAAGAATAGGTTAAAGGCGCGATAGACTTGACGAAACGATCAAGTTGGTTAGAGATAGTGCAAAATTTGCACAACTCAATCATCAGCAGCCGACCGGGAGCGCACCGCATGGGCAAAACTACCAAACTCGTAACCTTGGAGAGTTTAGCGGCGCAGGCCGGTGTTTCGACCGCCACCGCATCGCGCGCGCTGGCGGGCAACCCGCGCCTTTCCGTGCAAACGCGGGAACGGATCACAGCCCTTGCCGCCGAGATGGGCTACGAGCCCCGAACAAAACCCGCCGCAGGCCCAAGGCGGCGACAAGGCGTGATCGGGCTCGTGGTGGCTGGGCTGAAGAACTCCTTCTCCACCTATCTGCTCGAATACATGCACGATGAATGCGCCGCCGCAGGCTACAACGTCGTTCTTATTGTCGATTCCTTGGAAGACCCGAACGATCGGCTCACGGCGCTGGTGCAAGAAAAGCTCGATGGGGTCATCCTGACGACCGCCAGCATCGGCTCGCCAATTGTCGATCGCCTCCAGGCCGACGGCATGCCGTTCGTTCTAGCCGTGCGGAACTCCCATCATCCTGGCGTCGATGTCATTGAAATCGATAATGCCATCGCGGGCGAAGAAGCCGCCCGGCACCTTTATGCGCTCGGCCATCGCCGGATCGGCTTTCTCATGGGGCCGCAGAATACCTCAACCAGCCGCGACCGATTTTCGGGCAGCAGGCGGTTTCTCGCATCCATCGATGCGCCGGTTGCACCGGAATTGACCCTTTGGGGCAGTTATTCCCATGAAAGCGGCTATTCCGGCCTGCTGACCCTGATGCAGCGGCCCGAACCGCCGACCGGCATTATCTGCGGGAACGATGTCATCGCTATCGGCGCGCTCGAAGCAGCCCATAAGCACCGGATTAACGTTCCGGGCGATTTATCGTTGGTCGGTTTCGACGATATTCCGCTGGCGGGCTGGCACGCTGTGCAACTGACCACCATCCGCCAACCTATTCAGGAAATGGCGCGCGTTTCCGTGCGCTGCCTGATCGATCGTATTGAAAAGCGCAACCAGCACCCGGCCCGGCGAGAGATCCTACCGGCCCATCTAGTCATGCGCGCCACGACGGCCCCCCCACGCCCCCGGAGGATGTCATAATGGATGCTCGAAAATCCGCCCGCTCGCACGGGCTCCGCACCGCCCTGCGGCGTATTGATTACGCTGTCAGCCTCAAAGCGCGCATCGCGCTGGGCTTCGGTAGCCTCCTCATTCTACTAGGGCTCATCAGCGGTTTCGCCGTCTTGGGCGCGCGCACGTCGCTGGACGGGGTGCAGCGCTCGATTGAGGGCGCGCAGATTATGGCCCTGTTCGACGGGATCGAGCGCAAGAGCCTCGCCCTCGGCCCGCTCGCCGGCGAATTTGCCGAAACCGGGCGAACCGCCGCCCTCGATGGGCTCAAAGAGACCCTCGCCGCCCTAACGCAGATCATCGCTGCCGTCGAAACCCGCGCGCAAAGCCCGGAACTTCAGCGCAATATTACTGATATTCGCACCTATCTCGCCGCCTATGCCGGGCATGTCGAAGAACTCGAAAAACTACGCCTCACGCTCAATAGTCTGGCGCGGCCGCAGCTTTTAGGCATGGTGGATCAAAGCCTTGCCCTGCTCGTTAAACTGGCACGCGACACGCCCGACATCGATGTGCGCCGGAGCCTCGATCAAGCGCGCGCGGCTTTCGATCAAACCCGCACCGATCTTTTCTTGTTCTTTGAAGCGCCTGATACTGCCATTGCCAACCGCTTGCGCGACGGTCGGGACGATATCACCGATGCGCTCACGCGCCTTGCCCGCCAACCGACCCTCACCGACGCCGACGACCAGAAGCGTCTGCGCGATATTGGGATTCTGCAAACCGAATATGGCGCACAACTGAACGAAGCGCTCGACTTAACCCTCACGGCCCATCGCCTGACCGATGGTGCCATGAGTGCAAGCTTGCAGGAATTGCTGCTCTCCAGCCAAATCGCCCGAACCTTGCAAGCGCAGATCGGCGATACCCTCAACACCGAAACCGCGCTGCTTTTCACCCTCGCCGAACGCCTGACCTTGGGCCTTGCGATTGCCGCCGTCGCGCTCGGGCTTATCGCCGCCGTCGCCCTCGCGCGCAGCATCAGTGGCCCCTTGCGTGGCCTGACCCGCGCCATGACGCGGTTAGCGGAAGGCCACTTGAGCCAGGCAATCCCCGCGCTGGAGCGGCGCGACGATCTCGGCCATATGGCGCGGGCGGTGTTGGTGTTCCGGGACAATACCGAAACGATGAACCGGCTGCGCGAAGACCAAGAGCAGGTACGGCAGACCGCCGAAGCCCAACGGCGGGAGGAGTTGCGCCGTCTCGCCCAGCATTTCCAAAACCAAATCGGCGGCATTGTGACCGAGGTCGCCACCGCCGCCGATCAAATGCGGGCAATGGCGGAAACCTTGCACAGTTCAGCGGCGGTCGCCTCCACCCAAGCGCTGAGCGTTTCGGCTGGCGCGGAAGAGGCCGCCGTCAATGTCGAAAGCGTGGCCGCCGCAACCGAGCAACTCACCGCGTCGATCACCGAGATGGCCCGGCAAGCCCGCGAGGCCGCCCGCAACGCCGCAACCGCTGTCAGCGACGTCACCGCAACGGAACGCACGGTCACAGGGTTAGTGTCCGCCTCCGGGCAAATCCAAGGCATCGTGACCTTGATTGCCGATATTGCCCGGCGCACCAATCTCTTGGCCCTGAACGCGACCATCGAGGCCGCCCGGGCAGGCGAGGCCGGACGCGGGTTCGCCGTCGTCGCGGGCGAGGTCAAGCTGCTCGCCACGCAAACGGCACAGGCGACCGGCGAGATTGCCGCGCTGATCGCCAATGTCGAAGCCGCCACGGCAAGCGTTACCGGCTCAACCCACGGCGTCGGCGAGGTGATCGCGGAGTTGGAGGGGATCGCCCAAACGATGGGGCGCGGCATGGAGCAGCAGCTTGCCGCAACACAGGAAATCGCCCGCAACATCGATCATGCCGCCCGGGGTGCCCAAGACGTTTCGAATAGCATCGCAACGGTCAGCCTCGCGTCTGCCGCCAGCGGCCAAGCCGCCGAGAACGCCCGCCAGCACGCCGATACCCTCTCCGCCCACGCCCGCATTTTGGCGGAAACCGTGGCGGGCTTTATGGCCCATCTGGAGCGCGGAGCGGCCTAAGCGCAAAAGAAAGGGGGCTTGCGTCCCATCTGACGGCAAGCCCCCTGCCCTAACCGGTTTACGAGTCGAGCAAAGCTTTCACTGCCGCACGGGCGGCTTCGTCTGCCGACTGCTGACTGTTGAAGAACTTCGTGACGATATCGGTGAGGGATGCCGTGGCATCCGCCGACGCCGCATGGCCATAGGCAACCGTGGGAACGGCGCGGTTTTGGCTATTGGCAGCTTTGAAGTCGGCCATCGTCTGCTGCGCGCACCGGTCGAACTTCTCCCCGGAAACGTCTGTCCGTGCCGGAATCGAGCCTTTGGCGAGATTGAAGGCTTCTTGGTTCGCGGGGGCCATAATCGCTTCCGCGAACGCCACTTGCCCCGCCGCCCGGTCCGGGTTGGTTTGGCGGAACATGGAGAAGCTATTCACCAGATAGCTAAAGCTGCCCTGGCTTCCGGGGGTTGGAAAGCAGAGGTAATCCTGATCGGGCAACTTGCCCGCCGCCGTAAACTCGCCCTTGGCCCAATCGCCCATAATCTGCATGGCCGCTTCCCCGCGCATCACCATGGCCGAGGCAAGATTCCAATCGCGGCCTGGGAAATTCGGGTCGACCATGCCGCGCAGGGCGCGAAGCTGGGTGAAGATCTGCGCCATCACGGGGCTTTTCAGCGCCGCCTGATCGCGCTCAACAAAGGCTTTCCGGTAATAGTCCGGCCCGCCAACGCCTAAGGCGACCGAATCGAATAGGGTTAAATCCTGCCAAGGCTGGCCGCCGTGGGCCAGGGGCAGAATTCCGGCGGCTTTGAATTTCTCGGCCAGCGCGTTGAACGCCTCCCAGGTTTGAGGAATGGGCGCGTTGATCTTGTCGAAGGCCGCCTTATTGGCCCAAACCATATTCACGCGGTGAATATTGGTGGGAACCGAGACATAGATACCATCGACCTTTGTGAAAGCCTTCACGGCATCCGGCAGAACCGCATCCCAGTTTCCGGCGCGGGCCGTACTGTTCATGTCCCCAAGCATCCGTGCCCGCGACCAATCGACGATATCCTGCCCCAGCATAAGCATTGCCGTCGGCGCATTGCCCGCGTTAAGGCGGGTCAGCATGACCGTTTTGGCATTACCGCCGCCGCCGCCCGCAACCGGCGCGTCTTTCCAGAGCACATTTCGGGTGGCGAGATCGTCTTTCAGCACCTTAAGCGCTTTCGCTTCGCCCCCGGAGGTCCAGAAGTGCAAAACTTCAACCTCTGCCCCCGCAAGCGCCATTGAGCTGAACAGGCTCGTTCCCAAGAGCGCGAGAAGCGCCGCCCGCATCTGTTTCCGCATGGTAAAATCTCCCTGGCCGCCCTTCAGTTCGAAAGGCGGGTTTGTTGAATTTTTGAAGTTACTTCGGAACGTTTCAGACCCATTCGATTCATTAGAACGTTCCAATTAAAAATAACAAAACACTTCTTATTGAGTCAACATTATACGTAATTTGGAATTTCCAAAAATTACTCAAAGGCCAATGATATTATTTTTACCTGGCAAATAAATTACTCCAAATCACTCCAAAAGAATCGCGCGGAAATCATTCACATTGGTTCGGGTTGGTCCAGTGACGAGCAAATCGCCAAGCGCCTCAAAGAAGCGATAGCTATCGTTCCGGGCCAGAAAATCGGCGGCGGACAGGCCAACCGTTTGCGCACGGGTGAGCGTTTCGGGCGTAACAAAGGCCCCCGCATTATCCTCGGTGCCGTCGATGCCATCGGTATCGGCGGCAAGGGCGAAGACGCCCTCCAGTCCGTTCAGGGCCTGGGCGAGCCCCAGAGCGAACTCGGCATTGCGCCCGCCCCGCCCGCCTTTCGCGCGCAGGGTTACGGTCGTCTCGCCCCCTGAGAGGATAACGCAGGGGGGCTTCACGGGAAGACCATATTGGCGAATGGACCGCGCAATCCCAGCGTGGACTTTCGCCACCTCGCGCGCCTCGCCCTCAATCGAATCACCCAAGGGCAATACGGCCAGCCCCAACGCCGCCGCCCGCGCCGCTGCGGCGGCGAGGCTCTGCTGCGGGCTAGCGATGACCCGCACTTGCTTACCGGCGAAGGCTGGATGATCGGGCGCGGGGGTATCGGCCAAAGGGGACGCCAGCCACGCCCGCAGCGCTGGGCCGGGATCGATGCCGTAACTGGCGAGAATCGCCTGCGCCTCGGCCCGGTCGGATACGTCCGGCACGGTCGGGCCAGAGGCGATGAGCCCCGGATCATCCCCCGGAACATCGGAGATCAGCAGGCTCACCATCGGCGTTTTCGGCGCGGCTACGGCAAGACGCCCGCCCAAGATGCCCGAGACATGCTTGCGAACCCGGTTCATCTGCGCAATATCCGCGCCCGAGGCCAATAACAGCCGATACAACGTCTGGATATCGGCCAAGGGCACCCCCGGCGGGGGTAAGGCCAGTAGCGCCGATCCGCCCCCGGAGATCAGCGCGAGAATAAGATCGTCCGGCCCGGCCTCCCCGACCAACGCCAGCAACCGCTGTGCGGCGGCCTGTCCGGCAGCGTCGGGAACCGGGTGCGCAGCCTCCAGAACCTCGATCGAGCGGGTTGCCGCGCCGTGGCCGTAACGGGTGACGACCAAGCCCGCGAGTGGCCCCGGCCATAGGTTTTCGAGCGCTGCCGCCATTTCAGCCGCCGCCTTCCCCGCCCCGACAACAAAGGTACGCCCCTTCGGCGGGGGCGGCAGGGCCGCCGCAAGCGCTTGGGCGGGTTGCGCCGCCGCCACCGCCGCATCGAAGAGGCTGCGCAGAATGTCGCGCGGGGATATAGCGGTCATCGGCTTAGCTCTCAATTCCATAAACGGCCAGAACTTGCCGCATCCGCCGGGCGGCCCGGTCGGGATCGCTCAGCAACCCAGCCGCATCGGCCAGACGGAAGAGCTCGGCGAGATGGACCAGGGAACGGGCGCTCTGCTGCCCGCCGATCATGGTGAAATGATCCTGGTGCCCATTCAAATAGGCCATGAAGACCACGCCGGTTTTATAGAACTGCGTCGGCGCTTTGAAGATATGGCGCGAGAGCGGCACCGTGGGAGCCAATAGGGCTTCGAACGTGGGCCGGTCGCCTGCCGCGAGTGCGCTGAGGGCGGCCGACGCCGCCGGGGCGATGGCGTCAAAGATCCCCAACAGCGCATGGCTGAACCCGTGCGCATCGCCGCCGATCAATTCGGCATAGTTGAAATCATCGCCAGTATACATTTTTACGCCGGGCGGCAGTCGGCGGCGCATTTGAACTTCCTTCTCCTTATCGAGGAGGGAAATTTTGATGCCGTCCACCTTATCGGCATGCTCGGCGATAATGCCTAAGCAAACCTCCAGCGCGGGCGGAAACTCGGTGGTGCCCCAATAGCCGGTTAGCGCCGGATCAAACATATCGCCGAGCCAATGCAGAATAACCGGCTGTTTTACCTGCCGCAGAATCCGGCCATAGACGGTGGCGTAATCCTCCGGGCGGGTGGCGGCTTTCGCCAGCGCCCGGCTGGCCATCAGAATGATCCGGCCGCCCAGGGCTTCAATCGTGCTGCACTGGGTTTCATAGGCGGCGATCACATCGTCAAGGCTCGCCCCGGCAGGCGCAAGATGATCGGTTCCCGCGCCGGAGAAAACCACCGCACCGGGGAAATCCCGCGCGGCATCGAGACTGCGGCGGATCAACTCCTGCGCTTGGCCCCAATCCAGCCCCATACCGCGCTGGGCCGTATCCATCGCCTCGGCCACGCCCAACCCGAGCGACCAAAGATAGCGGCGGTATTCAATCGTTTTGTCCCAGTCAATCGCGGGCGGGCTGAACCAGGGGGCAGTATCCGCAAAGGGATCGGCAACCACATGGGCCGCCGACAGGGCAATGCGATTGAAGGCCACCGACGGCTTGGGGAATTCTCGTGCGGGCGACAGGGTGAAGGGCGTCAACGCGCCGCCAACGGCGGGCAACAAGAGGCTGGACATGGGGATTCTCCCAAACACTCAGAGGGAAACGGGCAGATCGAAGACGAGAATGCCGTCGAGGCCGCCAATGGCATTTTCAACGAGCTTCGCCCCCAGGGCTTGATGGTCGGGATGCGCTTGATAGGCGGCGAGCGCGGCCCAATCGGCAAAATCGACGACGAAACCGTGATGGTAGCCGCGCTCGATCTTCTCCGGGCTTTCGCTGCGCCCGGCGGTGATGGCGAGAATACCCGGCACCTGAGCGCGAATTTCCTCAAGCTCGGTGAAGAGCGCCGCGATATGGCCTTCGCTCACCTCGGGCTTAAAGCGGATTAAAACGATATGACGAATCATGAGGCGGCCTTTCGCAGGGCAGAGGCGGGATCGTTCGGCAGCGTGACCGGCGGCAGCGGCGGCAGACCGCGAATAAGGTCCGCCCCCTTCTCGCCAATCATCACGGTCGGGGCATTGGTATTGGAGGAATTAACGGCGGGCATGATCGAAGCATCGCAGACCCGCAGCCCGGTGAGACCGTGAACCGCCAGAGTTTCGGGATCGACCACCGCCAGCGGATCGCGCCCCATTTTGCAGGTGCCCGCCGGGTGATGGTCGGTCTTGCAGGTCCGATAGGCGTAGGCCATGAGGTCCGCGTCGCTCTCGACCGTCGGGCCGGGGGCGCGTTCCGCCAGAATGAAGGGCTTTAGCGCGTTTTGCCGAAACAGCTCCCGCGCCATGCGCAGCCCTTCAAGGCTCATCGCTCGGTCGTAAGGATCGTCCCAATAGTTGGGATCAATCAGCGGCATGGCGCGGGGGTCGGCGGACGCGAGCCGAACCGTGCCGCGCGACCGGGGGCGCAGGAAGGCCGAATTGAGCGTTACGCCCGCATTGCGCAGCTTATCCACCCCCGCTTCAATCCCCGACCCTAACCCTAAATGAAACTGAATATCAGGCGAGCGCGCCGCCGGATCGGCAAAGCCGAACCCGCCGGTTTCAAACAGGGTTGAGGCAACGGGACCTTTCTTGAACAGCACATACTGGAGTCCCGCCCACAGGCTTTTGTGCAGCTTGGCGTAACTGTCGTAAGTGTGATCGCCGGTGCATTCGGCAATCACGTAGAGATCGAGATGATCCTGCAAATTGCCGCCGACGCCCGGCAGATCGTGTCGAACCGGTACGCCTGCTTTTTCCAAAGCGGCACTTGGGCCAATGCCGGAAAGCTGCAACAGGCGTGGCGAGCCGATGGCCCCGGAGGACAGAATAACGTCGCGCTCGGCCCGCAGAAGAACCTCAGTTCCGCCCTTCCCGGCAACGATAACGCCTGTCGCCCGGGTGCCGTCCAGGGCAATGCGCAGAACCTGCGTGCCAGTCATGAGTGTTAGATTTCGGCGCGTGCCCAAAATTGGTTTCAGATAGGCGCTGGAGGCGGACGAACGGCGGGCATTGCGCACCGTTACCTGATAATGGCCCACCCCCTCCTGCGTCGCCCCGTTGAAGTCCGGGTTGAACGGCAAACCCGCTTCCTGCCCCGCGCGTAAAAACGCCTCGCTGATGGGCAGTGGATTGATCGGCACGGAAACGCCCAAAGGCCCGCCATAGGCATGGTGCAGATTATTGAAACGCTGATTGTCTTCAGCACGCTTGAAATAGGGCAAAACCTCGCGGTAGCTCCAGCCGGGGCAGTCGTGCTCGAACGCCCAGGCGTCATAATCCAACCGGTGCCCGCGCGTGTAAATCTGTGCATTGATCGACGAACCGCCGCCCAATACCTTGGCTTGGGTATACCAGAGCACGCGATTGTCGAGATGGCGTTGCGGCACCGTCGACCAGCCCCAACTGCCGATGCCCTTCGTCATTTTGGCAAAGCCCGCAGGCATATGGAACAGCGGGTTGCGGTCGCGCGGCCCGGCTTCCAGAAGCAACACGCGCGCCGCCGGGTCTTCGCTCAAGCGATGGGCCAGCGCGCAGCCCGCCGGGCCCGCCCCGCAGATAATGTAATCAAAGGCGTGTGATAGGGACATTCCGGCCTCTCCTACAAGCGCGGCAGGCTAAGCCCGCCATCGGCCATAATCACGCTGCCCGTGGCAAAGCCGAAGCCGCCCCCGGCGAGGGCCGCAACAATGCTGCTAATATCGGCCCCCTCGCCCCAGCGCCGCATCGGCACAAGCCCGTCCGCGATGGCTTGATCGTATTTTCCGGCCACCCCTGCCGTCATGTCGGTGCGGATAATGCCTGGGCGCACCTCGAAAACCGAAATCCCCTCGCCCGCAAGGCGCAAGGCCAACCCTTGGCTCCACATGGCAAGACCCGCTTTCGAGATGCAGTAATCCAGCCGCTCCGGCGAGGCCATCGCCGCGCTGACCGAGGTGATATGCAGAATGCTGCGGCTGACGCCCGGTATGCTGGGCGTTGCCAGCATGTGATTCACAACCCGCTGCGTCAGAAACATCGTGCCACGCAGGTTGACGTTCACCACGCTATCGAAATTCTCCGGCCGCAATGCCAGAACATCGCCGCGCACCGGCGCGGCCATGCCGGCATTATTGACGAGACAATCAATCCGCCCGAAGGCTTCCAGTGCAGGCGCGACAATCGCCGAGTGATCGTCGAGCACCCCAAGGTTGCCCGCTGAAAACACCACGCGCGCGCCGTGCTTCTGAGCCAGATCCGCGCAAATCGCCTCGGTCTCGGCGCTGGCCTTAGTGCTGCTGATGCCTAGGTCGAAGCCCCGCGCGGCCAGTGCCTCGGCAATCGCCAAGCCGATGCCGCGCGTACCGCCGGTAACCAGAGCGACGGGGCGGGAGGTGGAGAGACAGGAACTCATATCAAGCGATCCCCTCAGAACGAAGATGATCGGCAACGCGCAGCGCTTGCGCCGCAATCGTTAAAGCCGGATTGACCGCCGCCGAGGTCGTTAAAAACCCGGCATCGACGACGTAAAGATTGGAAACCTCGTGACTACGGCAGAAGGGATCGACGACCGAGTTAACGGGGTCGTGACCCATGCGCGTGGTGCCACATTGGTGCGAGGGTGTGCGCTGATCGAACAGGCGGCTTAGCACCAACGGATAGCCAGCATCTCGCAATCGATCCCGAAACGCCCGCACCAACCCGTGATGGGCGCGCATATTACTGCGCCGCCAATCGAGCCGAATCGAGGCGCCGTCCAGGGTCACGCGGCTCTCCGGGCGCGGTAGATCCTCGCTCATCGCGTACCAATCGACCGAATGGCGGGCGAGCATCCCCAGCGCGCGTTCGGGCACCCAGGGCAGCGAGGCTTTCAAGATTGCCCCACTGATTTTGCCGAGCAGTTGGATATTCCCTAAGGGTGGCCCGCCGCGCCCGTCCGAAAGGTAAAAATCATTGATTCCGAGCGTCTTTTGGTACACGGAGGGGTTCGGGCGGCGCGGATCGACGGCCAGCATCGCCGTACAATTATGGTTCATGAAATAGCGCCCCACGGCGCCCGACTGGTTGCCGATCTCCGACGCCAGCAGCAGCGCCGCCGAATTCACCGCGCCTGCCGCCAGAACAATGGTTCCGGCTGATAGGCGCTGAAGCCCCTCGGCGGTCTCAACCTCAACCCCCGCCACCCGCCGCCCGTCCGGGCTTGCCACTAGGCGGCGGACCCGCGCACCGGTTACGAGGCGAAAGCGCGGATCGCGCAAAGCCTGCGCCAGCGGGGCGGTTTCAGCATCAAGCTTGCCGGATCGCGTATCGGGGAAGGCATCCCAGGGGGTTTTTCCCCCCGCCAACCAGCGTTCGATATCCACCGCTAAGGGCAGCGAGAATGGCGTTAGACCCACGCCGCGCAACCGGGCGCGCACCTCGGCAATCGCCGGCTCGTCGGGAACGGGCGGATGCGGGTAGCGGGTGGAATGCACGGGTTCGGTCGGGTCTTCTCCCTCTGCGCCGCGCACCCGAAACAGGGTTTCCGCCCGCCCGTACCAAGGCTCCAGGGTTTCATAGGGAAAGGGCCAGCCGGGGGTATCCCCCTCGGCATGGGCGCGCGCCTCGAAATCCTCCCGCCGGTAGCGCAGGAGCACCGCTCCATAGAATTTAGAATTGCCGCCAACGATATAATAGGTGCCGGGGGAAAACGCCCGCCCCGCCCCGTCCTGCCAGGTTTCGGCGGGCCGAAAATGCCCGCGCTGGAAAATTGCCCGTGGGTCGCGGGCTGGGGCGGAGGTTGGTATTACCTCCCCCCGTTCCAGCATAACCACGCGCGCCCCGCTCCCCGCCAACCCGGCCGCGAGCGTTGCCCCGCCGATGCCAGAGCCGATAATCAAAACATCGGTTTGTGTTGGGAGCGGCGTGCCCATGATTATAGCCGCACGCCGCTAGCGGCATCGAAGAGCAACGCCTTATCCATATTGAAGGCGAAAGGCACCGTATCGCCCGGCGACACGCTCACATCGGCGCGCATCCGCGCAATCACTTCCTTCCCGCCCAAGTGACTGATCACGAACGTATCGGCCCCCGCAGGCTCGACGACTTCCACCTGGGCCGGAACCGTTTCGATACATTTGGCCGCCTGATCGGCCCCGCCGAGATCGGTGATGGCTTCGGGACGAATGCCGAAGATCACCTTTTGCCCGGCGTGAACCGGCGTCGCCAAACTGGAAGGGAGCGGCAGGGTAATCGCCTCCGTTCCGCGTCGCTCCAGACTGATCCGGTCCCCGGCGTCCACCTGCGCGGAAATTAGGTTCATCGCGGGCGAGCCCATGAAATCGGCGACAAACAGGTTGGCGGGGCGATTATAGATTTCGGCGGGCGTGCCGACCTGCTGAAGCAGCCCATCCCTCAAAACCGCGATCTTGGTGGCGAGCGTCATCGCTTCAATCTGATCGTGGGTGACGTAAACGATGGTCGCGCCCGTGCGCTGATGCAGGCGTTTGATTTCGGTGCGCATATCCACCCGCAACTTGGCGTCGAGGTTGGACAGGGGCTCATCGAATAAAAACACGCGCGGCTCGCGCACCAACGCCCGCCCCATTGCCACCCGCTGGCGCTGCCCGCCGGAAAGCTGCCCCGGCTTGCGGCTCAGCAGATGCTCGATTTGCAGCACCTTGGCGACCTTTTGCACCGCCGCCATCCGCTCGGCCTTGGGAACGCCGCGCATTTCGAGCGCAAAGGCAATATTTTCTCCCACGCTCATCGTGGGGTAGAGCGCGTAGGATTGGAACACCATCGCAATATCGCGCTTTGACGGGTGAAGATCGTTGACGATCTGCCCGTCGATGCTGATATGGCCGTCGCTAATGCCCTCAAGGCCCGCGATTGTGTTGAGAAGCGTCGATTTCCCGCAGCCGGACGGGCCGACCAGCACCAGAAACCCGCCCGGCTCCAGCGTAATATCGATGCCCTTGAGGATTTCGAGCGCGCCGTAGCGCTTGCGCAATCCGGAGATTTCTAGGAACGCCATGGGCTTTATCCTTTGACCGCGCCAGCCATCAGGCCGCGCACGAAATAGCGCCCCGCGAGAACATAAACGAGCAGGGTCGGCAGGGCCGCCATCATGGCCGCCGCCATATGCACGTTGTATTCGCGGACGCCGGTTGAGGTATTGACGAGATTATTCAGCGCGACCGTCATCGGAACCGCATCGCCGGACGCGAAAGACGCCCCGAAGATGAAATCGTTCCAGATATTGGTGAACTGGAAAATCACCGTTACGACAATGATCGGGCCAGATGAAGGCAGCAGAATCCGCCGGAAAATCTGGAAGAAACTCGCGCCATCCATCTGCGCCGCCCGGATCAACTCGGTCGGAAACGCCTCGTAATAGTTTCGGAAAAACAGCGTGGTAAAGCCGAGACCATAGACGACGTGCACCAGAATCAGCCCAAGCACATGATTGGCGAGCCCAATCGAGCCCAGCACCCGCGCCATCGGGATCAAGACCGACTGAAACGGAATGAAGCAGGCGAACAGCATCATCCCAAACACAAGCTTATGGCCGGGAAAGCGCCATTTGGTCAGCACATAGCCGTTCAACGCGCCGAGCAGGGTGGAGATCGTCACGGCGGGTACGACCATCTGGATCGAATTCCAGAAGAAGCCTTTGATTCCCGTGCAGCTTAGGCCCACGCAGGCGCTTCCCCAGGCCGCCACCCAGGGGGCAAAGGTGGGATTCTGCGGCAGGGCCAGCATATTCCCGTCGCGCACCTCGTCCAAGGTCTTGAACGACGTCACGACCATCACGAACAGCGGTAGGAGGAAGTAAATGGCGAAGAGCCCGAGCAGCCCGTAAATCACAATCCGGCTTACCCAGCGGCGGCCAACCGGGCCGCTCCCCGATTCAGCGCCGCTCATCGCCCGCGCTCCCGCAGTTCGGAGTAGATATAGGGAATCATGACGGCAGCGACGGTCATCAGCATGATGACGGCACTGGCCGAGCCAACGGCCATTTGATTCCGCGTGAAGGTGTAGGAATACATGAAGGTCGAGGGCAGTTCGGTGGCATTGCCCGGCCCGCCGCCCGTGAGCGCAATCACGAGATCGTAGGATTTAATCGCCATGTGGGACAGCACGATCACCGCCGACAAAAAGGCTGGGCGCAGCAGCGGAATAACGATGCGGCGGTATATGGCGTAAGGGGAAGCGCCATCCATCTGCGCCGCTTTGAGAATCTCGCCATCGATGCCGCGTAAGCCCGCAAGAAACATCGCCATGCAAAAGCCTGCCGCCTGCCACACCCCGGCAATGACCACGGTGTAAATCGCCATATCCGGGTTGACCAACCAATCGAAATTGAAGCTGGTGAACCCCCAGGCATGCATCGTGCGATCAAGCCCGAGGCCCGGATTGAGAAACCATTTCCACGCCGTGCCAGTGACGATAAACGACAGCGCCATCGGATAGAGGTAAATCGGGCGCAAAACGCCCTCGCCGCGAATTTTCTGATCCAGCAGAATCGCAAGCGTCAGGCCGACGCCCATGCACACAACAATGTAAAGCCCGCCAAAAATGGCGAGATTCTTGATAGCGACATACCAATTCTGCTGGGTCCAAAGCCGAATATGCGCATCGAACCCGATGAACTCATACACCGGCATCAGCCGGGAATTGGTGAACGACAGATAGATCGTCCACAGAATAAAGCCGTAAACAAACACCAGAATCGCCGCGCAGGACGGCGCGAGAACCACCCTTGGCAGAATTTCCTGCAAGCGGTCCCGCCAGTGCGGCCCTGGGCGGGCCAGGGCAAGTTTTGGGGAATGTGCCATCGCCATCCACCTTTCAGGTTCGATGCGACTAAAGGGACTGTCCTGCCGCCGAAAAAGGCGGGGCGGAAGACGGAAAAGTCCGACATCCGCCCCTCAAGTCGGGGAGGAGACTGTAAAAGGACCGTCAGAGCCTATTTGGCGGCGGCAACCGCTTTCTGGAACTGGGCAACCGCCTGATCGGTCGTGATCTGCCGATTGAAGTGGCTGGTGATCACGTCGTACATCGCCGCTTTGACGGAAGCTTTATTGGCATGGCCATGGGCCATGGAGCCGTAGAGAGTGCCCTTCTCATTGGCTTCCTTCAGGTCGGCAATCGCCTTTTTCCCGCAAGCGTCGAAAGCGGCATCGGAGACGTCGGTCCGCGCCGGAGCCGATCCCTTCACGACGTTGAAAGCGGATTGGAACGCCGGGTTCATCGTGGCCGACGCCAGGACGGCCTGGGCTTCTTCCCGGCTGGCGCCGACTTTGAACAAGGCGAACTGATCGCTATTGAAGGTCACCTGCCCCTGGGTTCCGGGGAAGCGGATGCATACGAAGTCCTGATCGGGCTTTTTGCCGGCATTCACAAACTCGCCCTTGGCCCAATCCCCCATGATCTGCATCAGGGCTTCGCCTTTGATGACCATCGCCGACGCCAAATTCCAGTCGCGACCGGAGAAATTATTATCGACGTAGGACCGAAGCACGGCCATGCGTTCGAAAACGGTCTTCATCGTCGGCGACGACAGCGCAGCCGGATCGAGATCGATCATGGCCTTCTTATAGAAATCGCCGCCGCCGGTGGTCAGAATGACCGAGTCGAACAAAGTCGCGTCCTGCCACAATTGGCCCCCATGGGCGATGGGGATAATGCCCGCGCCTTTGGCCTTTTCCAGCAAAGCCACCAACTCGTCCCAATTGGCCGGTGCCTTACCGCCAAGCTTGTCGAGCTGGGCTTTGTTCAGCCACACCCAATTGGTCGAATGGACATTGACCGGGGCGGCGACCCATTGGCCGTTATATTTGGAGAACCGCTGAAGGGCCTGCGGAACGACCTTATCCCACCCTTCCTTTTCGGCGACGGCGTTGAGGTTGGCCAGTACGCCGAACTCCGCCCATTCCTGGATATCGAAGCCGAGCATCTGCACAGCGGTCGGAATATTGCCGGAGGTCAGACGCGCGCGCAGCACGGTCATCGCCGGGGCACCGCCCCCGCCAGCAATGGGATTATCTTTCCAGCTATACCCCTTCTTCTGAAGATCGTCTTTCAGAACATTCAGCGCGGCGGCCTCGCCGCCCGAGGTCCACCAATGGACCATTTCGACTTCTTTGACCTGGGCCTGAGCGGCGCCGGCGATGGTCAGCGCCGTTCCGAACATGAGACCGGCCAGCAGGCGCGTGGATGTCGTCATCGTTTTCCTCCGAGTTGGTTTTTAAGTCGATTGCTAAACGTGGCGGGTTGTTTCCCCGCTTCTCAGGCGCGCGGCAGCCACCAGCCGGTGCGAGGACCGGTGTGCAGATGCAGCGTTTTTTCTTCGGTATAGTCTTCGACGGCGCGGCGTCCCAACTCGCGCCCGAGACCGGAGGCGCGGTAGCCGCCGAAGGGCAGTTCTGGAGCGCCATCCATGAAGGTATTCATCCAGACGGTCCCCGCCCGAACGCCCCGCCCCACCGTAAGGCAGGTATCGAAATCGCGGCTCCACACCCCTGCCGACAGGCCGTAGGCAGTGCTATTGGTCAGCGCAATCGCCTCTTCCGCGCTCTCGAAGGTGAGAACCGAAAGGACCGGGCCGAAGATTTCGTCGCGCGCCGCCGCCATATCGGGCCTTACATCGGCCAGCAGTGTCGGCGCGAAATAGAGTTGGTCCGGCCCAGCCTTAAGCGCGCCCCCACCGACCAGAACCCGCGCGCCGCCCGCCTGGGCCTCGCTAACGGCTGCCCCAATCTTTTGCAAATGATCGGCGGTGATGATCGCACCGACGCGGGTATCGGGATGCAACGGGTCGCCCACAGGAACTGTTGCAGCCCGTGCGGCAAGCTCCTTCAGAACCTCCTCGGCAATCGCGCGATGCACGATCAGGCGGCTTCCGGCATTGCAGCATTCGCCCGCATTGAAAAAGCCGCCGAACAAAATCGCGTCCAGGGCCGCGTCGCGGTCACCGTCGGGGAACAGGATTTGCGGGTTCTTGCCACCCAGCTCCATCGATACTTTCTTGAGGTCGCGCGCCGCCACGGCCATCAAATGCTGGCCAACGCGGGTGGAGCCGGTGAAGGAAATCATATCGACCCGGCCATCCTCAGCCAGCGGCGCGCCCACCTCCGGCCCGGTGCCGACCAGAATATTGGCGACCCCCATCGGCAGTCCGGCCTCCATCAGCAGCCGCCCCAAGTGCAGGGTAGAGCCCGGCGTCACTTCGCTCGGCTTCACCAGGGCCGTACAGCCCGCCGCAAGGGCGAAGGGCAGCTTTTGGCTGACGATGAGCAGCGGAAAATTCCACGGCGTAATCATCGTCACCACGCCGATGGGGTCGCGCAGCACCACGCCCAGCTTATTCGCACCAAGCGTTGCGTAGCTTTCGCCGTGCAGATCGCGCGCGAGGCCAGCGGCGTAGCGCCAAATATCGGCAGCCCCGGCAATTTCGGCGCGGGCTTGCGTCAGCGGCTTGCCAACTTCGAGGCAATCGAGGGTCGCCAGAATCTCCGCGTCCCGCTCGATCAAATCAGCTACGCGGTGCAGGAGGCGCGCCCGCTCGGCCCCGGTCATCTTCGGCCAGGGGCCCGTATCGAAGGCGGCGCGGGCGGCGGCAATCGCGTCTTCTACTAACGCCCGGTCAGCCTGGGGATAATCGCCCACCGTCACACCATGGGCCGGGCTTTGGCGGGTCAGGCGCGGCTGGCTGGTCTCCGTGACGAAGCGTCCCGCCACGAGCAGCGCTGGAGTCGTCGGAACCCGCGCCAGGGCGGCGGCAAGCGCGCCATCGGGCGCAGACAGAAGGGAGGGGGTGGATCCGGTCATGATTCTCTCAGCGATTTTGGAAGCGCGGCGCGCGCTTTTCTTGAAAACTGGCAACGCCCTCGCGGCAGTCGTCGGTATAGGCAACCAAGGCCCCGGCGATGCTCTCGAAGGCCGAAGCTCCACCCTCGCCTTCGGCGGCATTGATAAGGTCCTTGGCGAGCGAAACAGCGACGGGCGCGCGCTGGCTAATCTGCGCGGCCAGGGCTTGCGCGCGGTCTAGCACCGAGCCCTCGGGCACGACCTCGTCAATCAAGCCTGCCGCGAGCGCTTCGGAAGCCGTCAGAACGACGCCGGTGAAGCAGAGCTTGCGGATAAGGGGCGCGCCGAAGCGCTGCACTAGCCGCTGGGTGCCCGACCAGCCCGGCACCATGCCGATGCCGGTTTCGGGCAAACCGAATTTGGCGTGGGGCTCGGCGAGGCGAAAATCGGCAACCGCCGCTAGTTCCAACCCGCCGCCCAGGGCATGGCCGTTGAGGGCCGCGATAACGGGAACGCGCAACCGGGTCCAGCGGTCGAATACTCGGTGCCCTGTGCGCACCCAGGCGCGCCACATGTCCAACGGTGCAAGCCCGCCCCAATCGGCGATATCACCCCCTGCGCAAAACCCCCGCCCCTCGCCGGTGAGCAGAATGCAGCGGCAGTCCGACGCGGTTTCAATAGCGTCCGCCGCCTCATCCAGCGCCCGGATCATCGCCGCCGTCAGGGCGTTGAATTTCGCTGGACGCGCCAGGGTGACAATCGCCAGCGGCCCGTCGAAGTTCAGGCGCACGTCTTCGGTTGACAGGGTCGTCATTCGGCAACCTCCCGCAGGCGCCGCGCGCCGGGGCCGGGCTGAAACAGCGCCGCCTCCATTAGCTTCGGCGGGGTCGGCACGAGCAGCGGAAACTCCGACTGCGCTAGAATATCCCGGTCGAGATCGACCCCCGGCGCGATTTCCGTGACTGCCAGCCCCTCCGGGGTCAGGCGCAGCACGCAGCGCTCGGTGACGTAGGTAATATCCTGCCCTTGGGCGACGGCTCTACGGCCCGAGAAGGACACATGCTCGACCGCGCGCACCAGCTTCTTCACCTTACCCTCGCGCCGGATCACCAAGCCGCCCTTCTCGATGGCCAAATCGGCTCCCGCCGAGAAAAAGCCGGAGAAGATGATCTTCTTCGCGTGGGCTGTAATATCGACGAACCCGCCCGCCCCCGCCGTCACATGGGGGCGCACGCCGAGCTTCGAGACATTCACGCAGCCGTCTTGATCGATTTGTAGGAAGGACAGGAGCGAGGCATCGAACCCGCCGCCCTGGAAGTAAGTGAATTGATAGGGCGAAGGCACAATCGCTTCGGCATTGGCCGCGCAGCCGAACTGAAAGTCGAGCAGCGGAACCCCGCCGACGGCCCCCTGTTCGATCACCCAGGTCACATCGCCGTGGTGGCCTTCTTCCAGCAGAATACGCGGGACATTGGCCGAAATGCCGAAGCCGATATTCACCGCATCGCCGCGCCGCAGCTCTTGCGCCACCCGCCGGGCAATGACCTTCTGAACGCCGAATTCCGGGGTTTCAAAACTGTCGAGAGGACGAAAAATTTCCCCGGAAATCGCTGGATCATAGACCGTTTGCGTCGTCTGCATCTGCTCCGGCGCGACGACGATATAATCGACCAGAATCCCCGGCACCATCACATTATGGGGCTTCAAGGTGCCGCTTTGGGCGAGGCGCTTTACCTGGGCGATAACGATGCCGCCATTATTGCGCACCGCCAGCGCCTGATCGAGCGGGCCGAGATAGCCGCCCTCATGCTCGAACGACAGATTGCCGCGCTCGTCCGCTGTGGTCGCCCGAATAATGGCCACATTGGGCGCAATTGCCGGGAAAAACAGCCAAGTATCGCCCGCGAAATCGACCTTCGAGACAATGGGGGCCGCTGCCGCTTTGGCGTTCATGGCGCAGCCGTGCTGGTCGGGATCGACGAACGTATCAAGGCCGACCTTGGTCAAAACCCCTGGCCGTTTCGCCGCCGCATCCCGGTGCATATCGAACAAAATACCCGACGGAATATTATAGGCGGGAATCTGGTTCTCCGTGACCATCTGCCAAATCAGCGGCGGCGTGGCGCTGGACGGGCCGGACGGGTAAGACCCGGCGATAATGCGGCTCAGCAGCCCTTCCTGCGCCAGATGATCGATGCCCTTGATGCCCCACATATCGCCTGCGGCAATCGGGTGAAGCGTCGTTAAATTGCCGGGCGCGCCGGTCTCTCGAAAGCGGGTGCCGAGAGCGGCCAGAACCGCATCCGGGCAGCCAAGGCCGGAGGAGGAGGACACCGTGACAATCGCGGCGTGCGGGATCGCATCCACCGCCGCACGGGCGGTGACGAGTTTAGGAAAAGCCATGACATTGCCTCGTGCGAGACGCGCCGGGGGCGCTTTGCTCAATCAGAGAAGGGCGACGATCTCAATAAGCGAGAAAGAGGGTGCGGCATGGTTACACCGCGTATCGTATAGACCGGGTTTGGCCGGAGGCGGCGGCTTCGGCGACCGCGAGCGCGACGGCGAGGGATTTCACCCCATCCGCGCCGCTGGCCGCCCCCCTAGTTTCAATCGGGCCTTCGCCGCGAACCGCCGCATGGAAGGCCGTCACCGCCCGCACATAGAGATTATCGGTCTCGACCGGCAGTTCGGTTTCACCCTCCGCCGTGCGCAGAAGTACCTGCCCGACCGGCCGTTGGGTCATGCAATCCACCCCGATCAATGAGCCTTCGGTGCCGTAAACCTCAAACCCCGTTCCGGCAAAGCGCGTCGTGAAAGCATCATGAAACTGTGCCATCACACCCGAGGGGAAGCGCAGAATGCCCATGACCTCATCGGCCAGCGCGGGATCTTGGCTTCCTGCGCCCGCAATCCCGGCTTGCCGCGCGCAGGCGGTTGCGCTGACCGGGTCTTCCCCCAGCACGAAGCGCAAGGTGTCGGCATCATGAACGGTAATATCGAGGATTACCCCACCGCCTGCCGCTGGATTGGTAATCCGCCAGCCCTGAAGGTGCGGCGGCAAAAAAACCGCATGCTTCACGCGCGCGGAGAGAGGCGTACCGATGCGCCCCTCGGCAATTGCCTGCCGCATCGCCCGGTGCGTGCCCGCATTACGTAGGTGGTGATTGGTGCCCATAACCACGCCCGCTGCCTCGGCTGCCGCGACCATGTCTTGCGCGTCCGTGAGGGTGAGGGCCAGCGGCTTTTCGCACAGAACATGCTTACCCGCCGCAACCGCCGCCAAATGCTGCGCCTTATGCAGCTCATTTGTTGTCGAGATATAGACAGCGTCGATTCCGCTCCCCAACAGCGCCGGAAGGGAATCTGTCGCCGTGCCAATCCCGTTGGCGTCGGCAAATGCGCGCGCCCGGTCGGCGCTGGCGCTCATGACACTGACGATCTCGCCGCCTGCGGCCCGGATGGCCCCGACCATCCATTCGCGGGCGATTGTGCTGGCGCCAATCAGGCCCCAACGGGCGGGTAGTGCGCTCATGCGATAGCATCCTTTCTAAGGGGCGGACGGCAGCTATCCCGAATCACAAGCCGCGCCTCACCGACATAATTTTCAAACTTCGGAGCGGTATCGGCGATATGGCGCAGCAGCATTCCTGCTGCCGCCTTGCCGAGCCCAGCGGGGTCCACGGCAATGCTAGTGAGCGGCGGCGACACATGCTGCGCTTCGGCGGTATCGTCGAACCCAACAAGGCTTATATCGCGGCCCACCTGCAACCCCCGGCGGGTCACAGCCAACATTGCCCCGATAGCGACGACATCGTTGAAACAGACGGCCGCGGTCAGCGGATTGAGCGCGTCGGATCGGTCAAGCAGGGTCAGCATGGACTGAAAGCCGCCGTCTTTTGTCGGCATACTTTCCATCGTCAAAGAAGGATCAAGCGGCAGTCCCGCCGCTTGTAAGGCTTCCTGATAGCCGGTAAAGCGGCCTTGGCGAACGACCATCGCCTCCGCGCCGCCGATAAAAGCGATCCGGCGATGACCAAGACCGATCAAATGCTGCGTTGCCCGCCGGGCACCACCCACGCTGTCGCTGGTAACGCTCGAAAGGCGCGCCCCGGCAATCCGGCGGATCGCCAGCACGATCGGCAGTCCCGGTACGGAGAGATCGGCCAGATCAGCGGCATCGGTCCCCAACGCCGGACATAGGATAATGCCCGCCGCCCCATGCTCGCGCATCGATCGCACCACTTCTGCTTGCCGGGCGACACTTTCCGCTGTGTGAGCCAGATAGGGGATATACCCCGAATGCTGCAGGGCCTGTTCAATCCCAATGGCCAGTTCGGCAAAAAATGGGTTGGCGAGGTCATTGATTACCATGCCAATGACGCTGCTGCTGGATTTCCTTAAGCTCGCCGCCCCCCGGTTATAAACGTACCCCATTTCCTCCATAACCCGCTGGACGCGTTCGCGGGTTTCGGACTTAACCAGTGGGCTGGCCTTCAGGACGAGGGACACCGTGGATTTTGACACGCCCGCCACCTCGGCAATGTCAATAATTGTCACTGATCGACGCCCACCTGTGGCGGTCGTTTCCTTGATTCCCGTTGCTTTTCCCTGCCCAATCCGAGCCATCGCGCCGCCTCCCTGGTTGGTTATCCACTCGCTCAACCTATGGACCAACCCTGACTTTGTCCCTCCCCATCCGCTTCGACGTTGCGGGGAGAAACTTATTTATTGGAACGTTCTATATAATTTTTTTTGACACTGTTCAATAATAAAATAACATATTGATAACATTGATAAAAATACAATATGAGAAAAATTATCCTAAAATTTATGATTTGGAATGTTCCAAACATAGAAAAATATAATAAAAAAATCTAGAAGATTAGTAATATAGTTTCTTTTTTGATTATATGTTAGGGGAAATAATTGATTTTTATCATGAAGGTGAGTGCCTCTTGTATGAGCATAGATGTGCGATGATGCGATCGCTTATCGTAATAAGCATACGGTGTATGCCGTAGTTTGGCTGTTCGGGCGCCGTCTATGGCTTGAAGTAGTTCGGGATTAGAGCGTTTTTCGATCGTTCCGAATCGAAAGAGGATTCCCTCGCGTTGTGATTTCTGATTCAACCTCTGGGCTGGAGCAGGAGGTCAGCACGGATGGGTCAGCCCCTTTCGCTGGAT
>NZ_NOXS01000011.1 GCF_002251735.1 Elstera cyanobacteriorum
GAATCACGTCACCAACCCCGACGCGAGGGGTTTTTCGAGGTGTCCAACCGCCAACCAGAAAAGCCAATGGGCCGAGCGCCGCTGTCAGAGCCCCCGAGATAAAATAGCTTGCCGCTGCGGAAACAACGCTTCCGACAGGGCTATTAATGGGTAAAATTTTGTTCGCAAGGAAGCTACCAATAATAGAACCAATGCTGCCCGCAATATTCGTTATACCCGCTTCACCGAATGTCGCACTGAAGGCTGTATCGATAGCGACATCAACGGCTTTATCTAGCAATACCTGCTCGACAACCTTCGACACAAAGCTATTCAAAACCGTACTGATAATCTGGCTTGGGATCCCTTTAATCCCCAGCGCGTTCATCACCGCAGAAGAGATAAGCCCAGCAAAGAAATTTCCGACGACTTGCTCGGTCGAAACACCAAGGCTGGTTCCGTCGATCTGAGAAGTCACAAAATCGCCGAGAAGGTCAAAGCCACTATTAACGATTCGGTTAAGAATAGGATCGTGAAGATTGAGCGCCGACCCCAGTGCGGAAATAGCAGCGCCCACCCCACCGCCGAGGGTGGGACCTTTGGGTTTGGAAGTATCGGCAGTCTGGTCCGTCCCGCTGACGACCTGATCGGTGATGACAACGGACGTCCCACTTCCCGAGCCCCACCCGAGATTGATTGTGAACCCATCATTCGTTGTGATTGATGTTCCTGATCCGGTACCGCCGAAATTGCCGCCGCCGTTTAGGGTGACAGTGAAGCCAGAGTTTCCTGAGTTACCGTCGGACTCGGAACTGCTATCATTAGTATTATCCGGATGAATCTCTTCAAAATTGGAGGTCTTTGTTGTGTCAATTAAACTAACACCGTCATCCGGGCTGATAATATTATTAGGCAAGCCCTGTCCATTTTGGAGCCGCTCCATTATATACTGGGCATATGAAATCCCGTTCGAGTCCGGTGAGGAAAGCGGAATACCATTGCTATCGAGGGTATACCACATGCCGGTAGCCGGAAACCCTGGAGCGCCTGCCGTCTGTAAAGCAACTCTCTGCCCCAGATTAAGGGGATCCCAACCCAAACCAGACGCCAGGGCGACGAGGACACGGCCTTCTGGCGTTTGTCCACTGGACTTTAGGGTAGTCAGCATATTCAATATAGACGCATCTTCAGGTGTGTAAGGTGTTAAAATTTTTTCCTTCCACGCCCCCCATTCTTCCTGTCCAGGCTGTTTCATTTCATTTATTTTTGCGCGGTAGTCCTCTGAGGAAATAGCCCTCAGGTAATCCCTCCCCTCATCTGTCGTATAAAAGCGACCTTCTAGCTCCTTGAGCAGCCCGCCCGAGTCATGATTTTCCTTCTGCGCCATAAAAGCGGCGGCGGGAAAAATCTCCCGCGCTAACGCAATCAAGCTTGGAACGGCAGGGGCCTGACCCATAATCGTATCGTCATAATCAAATGAGCCGATCCCTGTACCATCGAAGGCCCGCGTGAGCGCATCGGCGGGCATACCTGCATGCGCCGGATCGTCTCTGTTGACGGTAATATTGACCTTAACCCCGGCGAGGTCATCCTTGTGATAAATAACCTGATCGGCAAAATATACGGGGATCGAAAAGGCTTGAAAATTGATTTTATGTTCAGAGCCGAAACTATTAATATTTTCTCTATCACTAAAAAACTGCTTAAACGCCGCAGTACCCGCCAAAGCGTCGGTTGTCCCAAGGGAGTGCCCTGTGACATAAATTTGACCAATATTATCTTTATTTATATTCTCTGTTGACAATGCATCTGCCAAATACTTATTAATAAATATCTTAGCATCATCAGTCTGCGCAATGCGGGTACCCGTCAAACCTTGATTATTGGCAACCCCATCCTTGAGCGCGGCAATATTGTCATCAGATCCCGATGGGGCAGCCGCCTTCTCGAAGGCCGTCCCCGCGTAGGTGACAATGATGTCCGTTTTTCCCGTGAGAGGGTTGATATGGCTCACGAAAGCCGCATCCAGTCCCCGCTTGGTCAGTTCGGGATGGTTACTGCTTCGATCCAAGACCTTGAAACCGACGGGAACATTCTCGTTTTTGGTCCCGTTACCGTCTCCTCGGTAAATCCAAGCCGCCATAGCTGCGGTTACAAATTTGCCGTAATCAACGGACTTTGAGTTGGGGGACTGATTGCTCATCAGCGTAACCTCACGGGAATTGGATCAGGTAGATGTTCTTGCTGTCGCTGTCGGTGCCGACCGCGGTACGTCCGTCGACTGAAATACTCTGCTCAGAGCTCAGCCCCCCAAGACGAAACGGTGTTGTAAAACTGCGCAGCGGATTCAGGTAAACATCAGTGAAGGTTAAAGTCTTCGCGGAACGAAAACCCAGATAATGATCCCGGTCGCGGACCGCATAAAGATAACCAAGAACAAGCGGTACTTTACTCTTATCGGCATTGCTATACGAGAATAGTCTCTGCCACTCGGGCGTTACCTCGAAAACTTGATACAGATCCGCCATCGTGTAGCGCCCTTGGAAGAGCGTCCCTCCCAACAAGGCAATCTTGTCCCCTCGCACGTAGGTCCGGATACTCGCCCCGCCCGTGTCTTCATACCCCGGAACGCCGATGATCTTCCGCTCGCCGGTTTTGACATTAATAGAGATCAAACCGTGAAAGAGTTTCGGCGCATAAGGCGAGTTCTTCTCACTGGAAGGTTTGAAGGGAACGCGCACAGAATAAACAACGACATCCTTCTTCAGCAACTCCTCTGAAGCGATCAACCTGACCGTTGCAGAGATTCCGCCAGAATACTCTTCTCGCTTTACCAAACCGCTCTGAAGAACGAACTCTACCATTTCGTTATTCGACAAACGAGGCAAAATCTTTACCTCCTTCGTTCGGAAATTGTAGGCATAATAAGGCCATCCCCCCTCATAACGAGGATTGTTTTTTGAGGGGACTTCGCGAATAAGAAGTTCATTGTCGCCGAGAGATTGATTGGACGAGTTTATCGCCCCGTTATTTTCAATAACCATAACGCAGTCGTTTGGGTTGTAATGAAGTTTAGCGCAAATATCTTTCTCATAATATATTTTTTCCACAGAAAAATTATTCCATAAGTCGATTAATAACAATACCCCCCTCTCGCTTTCTTTTTTTACCCTCAGAGAAAGATCAATAAATTCTCTTTTGGATTGATCAATATCAAAATCAATACTATTGATAAAAAAATACCGCTTATCGGTTGAAAAAAACCAAGATCCGTATCTACTTCCTAGAATATTTAACTTAAAGACCTCTTCTCCCGTTTCTGTTGAGATAAAACGAGTTGCCTTATCCTCTAGAACCACAAAATGGCGACCGTCAGGAGCCATAATAAGCCCCGGACCATGCTCCTGCGGCGTCAGCTGATTCTTTCGGTAGGTGGTTAAATAATACCCCTCCTCAGGAACCCAGCGACGACGCTCGATCAGATGGAAATCCTTCCGTTCGGGTGGCGGTGCCACCCTCACGACCTTCGGTGTCTCAATCCCCTTTACCGCTGGTCCAATCTCCTGCGGTTGCCCGGTGGCGCAAGCCGTCAGCGCGCCGAGCATCAGGGCCAGAGCAATCCTAAGGGGCCATGTTAGGCTCACGACTCCTGCCCCCCGATCTCAATCCCGGGCACGACGCTCTTGAGGTCGGCAATCATCGCGTCCGTATGGCCGAACGGTGCCACCAGATCGATCAGCCGGACGATCTCGCCGCTGTTCCACTCAGCGGGGTGCAGGCGCAGGATGCCGCCGTTCAGCCGCTCCCGCACCTCCGGCGAGACCTTCCCCCACAGCGCCACGCCAATCGGCTTTTGCGGATCGCGGAAGATGCGGTAGGTGCCCAGCAGCAGGGCCGGGGCCACGAACCAATCGAGGTCCGCCATGAAGAGATGCTTATGGGCGGGCGATTGCGACATCAGCCAGCAAATCTCCCCCATCGTCCCCGCAACGGTTTGTTGCGCGGTCTGCGGGGCTTGTTGGTCGCTCGGCGTCGTCATGATCTTCTCCAAACTCGTGTATCGGTCTAGCGCTCTCTGAGCGCTTCCTGTTTGTACTTTTGCAGGGGGGTGAGGAGATAGTCGAGCACGGTGCGCTCGGCGGTTTTAATCTCCACCGTGACCGCCATACCCGCCGACAGCGGCACCTCGCGCCCGTCGATCGGCATGCTGGTTTTGTCGAGCTTCAGGCGCGCCTGATAGATCAGCCCCTGGCGTGGGTCGTCGATGGCGTCGCGCGACACGCTGTCCACCGTCGCCTCCAGATAGCCGTAGCGCGTGAAGGTGAAGGTCTCCACCTTCACAACCGCCCGCTGCCCCGGCTGCACGAAGCCGATGTCGCGGTTCAGCAGATTGGCCTGAACCTCCAGCCCCGCGTCCTCTGGTACCAGCACCATCAGCGCCTGCGCCGCCGTCACCACGCCGCCCACCGTCGTTACCGCCAGTTGCTGAACCGTCCCATTCACCGGCGCGGTCAGGGTGCGGAACTGGCGGCGCTGCTCCGCCTTGATCACTTCCTGCTCCAGCGCCGCCCGGCGCTTTTCGGCATCGGCCCGCTCGGTCTGCAGGGTCCGCTCCGCCTCGGCATGCACCTGCGCCCGCGCCTGCCGCGTCGCCGTTAGCGTCGCCTGGGCTTCCGCCAGCCGCGACTGCTGCACCGCCAGCTCCCGCTCCTGCTCCACCAACTGCTGCTGGATCTCCAGCGCCGTAATCTCCGAGCCGATTTGCTTATCGGCCAGATAGCGCCGCGTCTCCGCCCGTTTGCGCACCAGCGGAATGGTGGCGTTCAGTTTGGCGATCTGCGCCTGGATCGACTGAACCTCCGCCTGCCGTTTGGCAAGATCGGCGTCCCCCGCCGCAAAGCGCGCCGCCTGTTCAGCCGCCCGCGCCCGCAGCAAGGCGCGCTGCTGCGCCACCAGCCCCGGATCGATGCCCTCTGGCACCGGGAAATCGTCCCCGCCCGCCAGCAAGGCCGTCAACCGCGCGCTATCCAGCCGCGCCAGGGCAAGATCGCGCGTCAGGCTGACCAGATCGGCCTCGACACTGCGCGGATCAAGCTCCACCAGCACTTGGCCCGCTGTCACCTTCTGCCCCTCGACCACCCGGATCGCCGTCACCACCCCAGCATCCGCCGGTTGAATGAGCTTTACCTTGCCCGCCGGTAACAGCCGCCCCGTCCCCGTCGCCACCACATCCAGCTTGGCCTGCGACGCCCAGCCAATCCCACCGATCACCAAAGCACAGAGCGCCAAACCCAGCCCCCGCCCCAGTGGGGACGGCGGCCGCTCCAAGACCTCCAACGCCGCCGGAAGAAACGTCAGATCGCGCGTGTTGCTCATTGCGGCACCTGTGTCGTGACAGGGGCGCTGCCCCTGAACCCCGCCCAAGGGGCGACGGCCCCTTGGGGATCCGCGCTGGCTGTCTCGGAAGCACGATCAATGGCGGGGTAAGTTTTAATCAATAAATGGGATTGCCAAGGGACAAGTCCCTTGGCGGGGGGTTCGGGGGCACAGCCCCTGAGATGGATCACGCCGCCCCGCCTTGGATCGCATAGAGGCTAGCGTAGCGCCCGCCTTTGGCGATCAGATCGTCGTGGGTACCGTCTTCGATCAGGCGGCCACGGTCGAGGGTCAGGATGCGGCGGGCCATGCGCACCGTAGAAAGGCGGTGGGCGATGATGATGACGGTGCGCCCGGCGCAGATCTGGCGCATATTGGCCTGGATGATCTGTTCGGATTCGACGTCGAGGGCGCTGGTCGCCTCGTCGAGGATCAGGATGCGCGGGTCGGTCAGCAGGGCGCGCGCCAGGGCGAGGCGTTGGCGCTGGCCGCCCGACAGGCTGGCGCCGCGCTCGCCGGTCACCGTGTCATAGGCTTGCGGCAGTTCGAGGATGAACTCATGCGCCCCGGCCAGTTTGGCGGCGGCAATGACCCGGTCCATCGACGCGCCGGGATCGGCGAGGGCGATATTGTCGCGGATCGAGCGGTTGAACAGCACATTCTCCTGCAGCACCACGCCCAACTGCCGCCGCAGCCACTGCGGGTCGATCAGGGCGAGGTCCATACCGTCGATCAGCACGCGGCCCTTCTCCGGCACCTGCAGCCGCTGGATGAGTTTGGCCAGCGTGCTCTTGCCCGAGCCGGAGGGGCCGACGATGCCGACGATCTCGCCCGGCTCCAGGGCCAACGACACATCGGTCAGCACTTCCGGCCCGTCGCTGCGGTAGCGGAAGCCGACATGTTCCACCGTCACCCGGCCTTCGATCTGCGCCGGGAGCGCGCGATGGGCCGCGCTGACCGGTTCCGCCGGGGCGTCCATCACTTCGGCGAGGCGCGAGACCGAGACGCGCATCTGCTGGAACTCCTGCCAGACTTGGCTGAGGCGCAAGATCGGCGCCGCCACCCGGCCCGCCAGCATATTGAAACCGATAAGCTCGCCCACCGACAGCGAGCCGTCGATCACCGAGCGCGCCCCGACGTAGAGCAGCAGCACCGTCGTGCCCTTGGAGATCAGATTGACCGCCTGCCCCGCCCATTGCGCCAATTGGCCGGAGCGGAAGGCGCTGTCGGCGTGATCGGCCAGATGTTCTTCCCAGCGCCGCTGCAGGCGCGGTTCGACCGCCATCGACTTCACCGTCTCGATGCCGCCGACCATCTCGACCAGGAAGGCTTGGCTCTCCGACTGATGCTTGGACGACACCTCTATGCGCGTCTTCAGCAGGGGCGTCACCACCAGCGACACCAGGATATAGAGCGGCAGCGAGCCGAGCACGATCAGCGTCAGCACCGGGCTATACATCCACATCACCGCAAAGAAGACGATGGTGAAGAGAATATCGATGCCGAGGGTCAGGACGGAGCCGGTGAGGAAGGCGCGCACGCCCTCAAGCTCGCGCACCCGCGCCACCGTATCGCCCACCCGCCGCGCTTCGAAATAGCTCAGCGGCAGGCCCATCAGATGCCGGAACATCTTGGCGCCCAGTTCCACATCGATCCGCCGGGTCGTATGGCTGAAGGTATAGGTTCTGAGCGCGGTTAACAGCACTTCGAACAGGGTCAGCGCCGCCATGGCGAGGATCAGCACGTCCAAGGTGGAGAGCGAGCGGTGCACCAGCACCTTATCGATCACCACCTGGAATAAGAGCGGCGACACCAGACCGAAGAGCTGCAAACAGAAGCTGGCGAGCAGCACTTCACTGAACAGCGCCGTATATTTACGCGACAGGCTGAGGAACCAGCCGACGTTGAACCAGCCGGGCGCCGCCGCCTGCCCCGGTGCCTCGCGCCGCACCACCGTCACCACTCGCCCGGACCACAGCGCTTCGAACGCCGCCCGCGGTACGGGGCGGGGTGCGTCCCCCGCCGCCTGGATCAGCGCCTCGCCCTCGGTGACCTTTGCCAGCAGAAAAAACCCGCCGTCGCGCCCTTCGACCAGCGCGGGCAGCCGCAAACCCGTTAACCCTTTCCAGGAGGAGAGTTTACGATCGGACGCCTCGAACCCCAGCTGCCGGGCAAGGCGCACCAGATCGTGCCGCGCCACCGGCCCCTCCGCCCCCACCTGCGCCCGCAACCGGATGGGATCGAGCGGAAGCCCCAGAAACTGCGACAAAACGCATAAACTCAACAGGCCGGAATCAGTCTCCGCCCCCGCCTCAACGCCCGCTTCACCCATCGTCCCAATCCATCCATGCCACTGCACCGCCCGAGGCGCATACCCCGGCAGGACTCCTAGGGCCGTAAAGACTGGTTAAGCAATCATTAAATCTTACCGAAATACCGACTCGCTTGATAAAAATATCTTGCTTTTTACGAATGTATGACCGGACGTAAAGGAGAAACATTCTAACACTCGCAGAACTCACAGGATTGTTCCGAGGCCACCAGACACCGGTTAATCCCCGCCACAAGGCTCCAGCGGGAGCAAACCGAACCATAAGAAACATTATGTGATAGATATATTGACCCATTTTCGCATAAAAATAGGCCAATTAGAGCCGCATCAGCTCTCGCGCAATCTGCTCGACCGCAGCCCAATCGGTCACCTCGAATTACCGTGCGTTTTGCCGTAGCGAGAGAAGCTCA
>NZ_NOXS01000012.1 GCF_002251735.1 Elstera cyanobacteriorum
CCGTCTGAAACTCGATATTCCCCGGTTCCTGGGCCGCCAGTTTCCGGGCGATAGCCAGCCCTTCGTGATAGAGGACTAGGGCTTGTGCCGGATCACTAGGCCCCAGCGTGTCGCCCATGCGGTCCAGGCTAACCGACAGGTCACGCTGAAACTCGATATTCCCCGGTTCCTGGGCCGCCAGTTTCCGGCGAATCGCTAACCCTTCCTGATAGAGGGCTAGGGCTTGTACCGGATCGCTGCGCCCCAGAGTGTCGCCGATGCGGTCCAGACTAACCGACAGGTCACTCTGAAACGCTGTATTCCCCGGTTCCTGGACCGCTAGTTTCCGACGAATCGCCAGCCCTTCCTGATAGAGGGCTAGGGCCTGTGCCGGATCGCTCCGCCCCAGAGTGTCGCCGATCTTGTTCAGACTGATCGACAGGTCACGCTGAAACGCTTTATTCCCCGGTTCCTGGGCCACTAGTTTCCGGCGAATCGCTAATCCTTCCTGATAGAGAGTTAGGGCTTGTGCTGGATCAACGCGCCCAAGAGTGTCGCCCATACGCTCCAGACTAACCGACAGGTCACGCTGAAACGCTGTATTCCCCGGTTCCTGGGCCGCCAGTTTCCGGCGAATCGCTAATCCTTCCTGATAGAGGACTAGGGCTTGTGCTGGATCACTGCGCCCGAGAGTGTCGCCTATGCGCTCCAGACCAACCGACAGGTCACGCTGAAACTCTGTATTCCCGGTTCCTGGGCCGCTAGTTTCCGGTGAATCGCTAACCCTTCCTGATAGAGGGCTAGGGCTTGTACCGGATCGCTGCGCCCCAGAGTGTCGCCGATCTTGTTCAGACTGATCGACAGGTCACGCTGAAACGCTGTACTCCCCGGTTCCTGGGCCACTAGTTTCCGGCGAATCGCCAGCCCTTCCTGATAGAGGGCTACGGCTTGCGCCTGATCGCTCCGCCCCAGAGTGTCGCCGATCTTGTTCAGACTGACCGACAGGTCACGCTGAAACGCTGTATTCCCCGGTTCCTGGGCCACTAGTTTCCGGCGAATTGCTAACCCTTCCTCATAGAGGGTTAGGGCTTNGTACTCCCCGGTTCCTGGGCCACTAGTTTCCGGCGAATCGCCAGCCCTTCCTGATAGAGGGCTACGGCTTGCGCCTGATCGCTCCGCCCCAGAGTGTCGCCGATCTTGTTCAGACTGACCGACAGGTCACGCTGAAACGCTGTATTCCCCGGTTCCTGGGCCACTAGTTTCCGGCGAATTGCTAACCCTTCCTCATAGAGGGTTAGGGCTTGTGCCGGATCGCTGCGCCCGAGAGTGTCGCCTATACGCTCCAGACTAACCGACAGGTCACGCTGAAACTGTCTATTTCCAGGTTCTTCAGATGCGAGTTTCAGGGCGATTAACAGCCCCTGCCGGGCCAGGCCTAAGGCCCCGTCGGGATCCCCGTAATCGTCAAGCGTGTGCGATAGCTCATTCAGGGCCGCAACTCTACTCCGCTGAAGCGCCGGATCCGCTTCATTGCCTTCGGTAAGCCGCTCCAATAACTGCCGGGCCCGATCCAGAATTTCGCGCGCCATGGCGTTCGGTAGGCCCCGACCTTTGAATTTCTGCGCGAGATCGAAGATGAGACCGTTCGCGGTTTCCGTCGCTGCGGTCAGGCTCTTCTGCGCTTTCTCCGCCGCGTTCCGCTGCTGGATATAAAAATAGCTGCTTACCGCGAGCCCGACGAGAAGAGCGGCAAAAATCCCGCCGATCAGCCCCCGTGTCCAGTATCGCTGCGCCCGCCGCGCCCGGTCCGAGGCGTGAATATAGGCGGTTTCCTCTGGGGTAAAGCGGACGGGGCGCTCCTTCAGCCAGGCTAAATTCTGATCAAGCTCGAGGCCACTAAGGACCGCTCCGGCCTTGGCCGACTTTGCCACGTTGCGCCAGGTCGTAAAGCTTTGATCGAAGCGACCCTTTCCTTGCAGAAAAGCCCTCTCTTCGCGCAGCCAATCGGCCAGCAGGGGCCAGACGCGGAACAGCGCCTCATGGCTCACCTCGACCACACTCTCACCTGCCGATTCCGAAAAGCGGCGCACCAGCAGCCGCGCGTCAATCAGGCGTTCGATCAGCGGTTTCGCCGTTGGCGGCAGGGCGGCGAGCGGCGCGGGGCGGCGGGTGAATGCCCCTGTCTCGGGCGACGCCCGCACCAACGCCGGGATAAAGGCCGCCCGCAGGGCTTGGGCCTAGTCCGATTGCGACGCAAGGTCGGGCAGCGCCTCTTCTGCGCGCTTGCGTACAGCGTTTTCGAGCGGTCGAATGCCTTTATCGCGATCCCCCAGGGCCTCATAATCCGCCACCGTTAGGACCGCTTTATCCTGCCCCACACGCTGATACAGATCGTCGAGGGCAAAGGCAATGAGGGGCAGCGCGTCGCCCGTCCGCGCATCTTGGGTTAGCGTCGTTACAAGGTCATCGTCAATCTTGAGGCCCGCCATCCGCGCCGGTCCCCGGACGAGCGCACCAATGCGTTCGAGAGGCATCGGTCCTAGCGAAAAAACATTATCGGCCACAGCAAGGTTAGCGTTTCTTTGAAGTTGGTCGAGATGGTCGTCCCGCAACGCTGCCAGAACAACAAAGGGTAACGCTGGGTCAAGAAGGGCCGTAAGAAGATCAAAAAACTTGGCGGCGTCCTCTGCCCCAGCAATGGTAAAGGCCTCCTCCAACTGATCGATAGGCAGGAAAATGGACGCATCAAGCGCCCCGTGTTGAAAGCGCAAGGCGCGCGCGATCTCTGTCAGAGCCTGGGTAGGGGCGGAGCTGGCCAAAACAGCCCGCCAAGCAGCTCCTTGTGCCGGGTCGTGTGGAGTGGCAAGCAACAGGCAATCGATAAGTTTGGCCTCTGGCGCGCGGCCGGGGCGGAAGGGCGACAGGACAATCCAATTCGTGGGGTCACGTTTAAGACGCGGAACCAGGCCAGCGCGCAGAAAGGAGGATTTTCCGCTGCCGGATGCCCCAAGCAGCAACTGCAGCTTGGGGCTGCCAAAAGTGCGGCTACGGTTAAGCCGATTGAGCCCTTGGCGGATTTCGTCATCGCGCCCATAGAAGACCGCCGCACGGTTTTCTTCGAAGGCGGTTAGGCCAGGATAAGGCGCGACGCCGGGCGGCAACTCAAATCCTTCCGGAGAGTGTTGGCTCAGGTCGCGCAACTTTTTCTCAAGGCGCTCAAGCCCAGCGGCGCGGTCCACTGTCAGATTGATGCTTTGAAGATCACGACCGATCACTGTTTTAAGGTCGGGCACCAGAACCAGCGGCACGATCTCTTTACCAAGCGCCCGCGCCTGGGTGAATTCGGCAAAACACCATTTTGACGCCAGCCAGTTTTGCGTGAGAATCAGGACCAACGCCTGAGCACGGTCCACCTCGCGATACAGAGTCTTTTCCCAATCCGCGCCGGGTTCGATACCATTCTCTTTATCGAAATCGAGAAAGATGAGCGAGAACCCCCTCGCGGCAAGCCAGGTTTTTATATCGGCGGCGTCAAGATTATCGTGGCTGGAGTGGGATATAAAAATCCGTGCCATTCTGCTCCCCACTCAAAGCGATCCTGAGGTTTCACACGACTCTTCTAGACACGCATAACGGGCAGCGCCTTGGCAAGGCTAAATTCTTTATCCGGGTATTCTTCCATTTAATCCACCTTACCGGCCCAAGGGTTCCTCAGTAGTTGACACGGTAAGGATCATTCCTTACCATATTGAGCAATAGCGGAGCGCCCCTATGCCCAACCTCCACGAAATCTCGACGCTGACATCGAAAGGGCAGGTGACGCTGCCCAAATCTATCCGCCAAGCTTTGGGCGTCGATGTTGGGAGCAAAATCGCCTTCGATCTTCGCGAGGACGGGGAGATCGTTGTTACGCGGGCCGATGCTGCACACGAAGATCCGGCCATTGGGGCCTTCCTGACGGTGCTCGCGTCAGACATTCAAAATGGCCGCAACGTGCATCCGTTACCTGCTGAACTTCTGGCAGCGCTGGCAAGGGGTGCCGTTGAACCGGTCGATCTTGCCGATGAAATCGACGGCGATGTTGCGCTGTGACGCAGGCGCACGGCTGGACACTGCTGTTTCATTCCTGCGTGATCGATCAGCTTAGAACGCTCAATGCAGCCTGTGACCGCGCACGTCGCAGTGATCCGTTGACAGCCGAGAGCAATGCCAACGTCAAACTTTTTAGGG
>NZ_NOXS01000013.1 GCF_002251735.1 Elstera cyanobacteriorum
GGAGGAACCGGATTACCGGAGGAACCGGATTACCGGAGGAACCGGATATCATCCAATAATTTTGGGCGGCAGCGAGCAACGCCTGTCAACACTTAATCATCACCCGAGAGCAAAAAAGCATGAAAACAACCATGCACCTGCTCCAGTATAATCAGCATCAAAATATTTCGACCGCCCCGTCATATCACACTTAGGTACCTACTTATCATCAGCAAACCAAAACCTTAATATTCATCCTCGAAAGGATACTGCCATACTGTTGTTCTAACCACTGACGACGCCACGCGGTTTTTTGCATCACAGCAACCGAACCTTTCTCAATCACAAATTCCGCCTCTTCAAACCAGCTCCGATAGGTCGCGGCCCCAACCGCTTCGAACACGCGGCGCCGCACTGGATCATCCGGCGGTGCGATGGTTTCGATGGGCTTCACGCCCAAGGGCAGGGCGATCTCGCCCCCCGGATAAGCTTGGCCTGACCGCTCGGCCAGCAGCCGGGCAACCGACCGTTCGGGTGCGCAATCGCCAACCCCTTTGCGCAAGATTCCCGCCAGATAGGCGAGGGGGCCGCGCTTAAAATAACCCATTGGCCGCAGCAGCACCTCGGCAACCGCAAGCAACGCGCGGTGCGCATGGGTTGAGGCTGCGCGTTCCCAAAACTGCCGCTGCACGCCCTTCAGCCGCTCCCGCCGCAGCCGATCCAACGCAAGCCATGGGTTCCCATCCTTCGCGTCGGGATCGAGCGCCGCCACGGCCTTGTTGGCCAGCGCTTCCCAATCTGCAGGAGCATCCGTCACCGGCAGCGCTGCATCTGGCGATTCAGCCGGGTCATGGATCACTACCGGTATCGACGCACGGCCAACGCCAATCGAAGCGCTCGGTTCGCCAACGACCTCGGGCAAAACCCGCCGCTGCTCCCCACCGGGAGCATGGCCTACCTTTGGATGCCTGTAGTTTGTAGATTTTTGATTATTAGAATCTCTATCTCTGTGTCGCGCGTCATTCGAGTCGCCCCCCTGGCGCGCGGAAGCACTCTTCGGTCGCTGGAACCACTCCTCGAAGGCATCGCCTAACCAAAAGACATTCGGCTCGTTAAAGTCGCGGCGGATCTTCGTCTGGTCGGTCACTACAAGCCCCGCCACTTCCAACAGCCTCAGGGCACGCTGGACGCTGCGCCGGGCCATGCCCGTCGCCTCAGCCAAAGCGGCAATCGTCATCTTCACCTGGCGCAGCGGATAGGCGGCACGCGCTAGGATGACCGCCACGGCACAGGCGGCCGGTCGGAACTCCACCAACACCTTAAGCGGGCCCGGTAGGGCCTCCGCCAAGATACGGGTATTGAGCGACGGCGCGCGAACCCCAAAGGCAGCCCGCTTGGCAAACAGCCGCAGCGCCTCCGCGCTTAAAGCGTCGCCAACTGCATCCGACTGCGCCCGATGGCTTTCCCACCGGGCAAGGGCGGCATCAGACCGGCTTTCAAGGTCGGGTTCATAGCCAGCGGCCTGAAGCTGCTGGTCAAGGCTATCACGCCAGCTTGCGCTAGACATGAGACAAGCGGTCCACGGCCGCTCCCTCGCCCAGCGCAGGCATGCAAAAAGCCTGACGCCGACCGAGATCGATCGCGTTGAACATAGGGATTTCTCCGATCAGAATGGTGCGCTGATCGACAGTCCCGATTTCAGACAAAGAGAGAGCGTTAGCGGAANCAAGGTCGGGTTCATAGCCAGCGGCCTGAAGCTGCTGGTCAAGGCTATCACGCCAGCTTGCGCTAGACATGAGACAAGCGGTCCACGGCCGCTCCCTCGCCCAGCGCAGGCATGCAAAAAGCCTGACGCCGACCGAGATCGATCGCGTTGAACATAGGGATTTCTCCG
>NZ_NOXS01000014.1 GCF_002251735.1 Elstera cyanobacteriorum
AACTGTTTCTCACCAGCCCTTTACCGCAAGCGAAACGCCATTGAGCGGATGTTTTGCCGCCGATCTTCAGCGTCCAGCGTGCCTCCGTATCCTTCTGCGCCGCCTTCGCTATTGCGCTGTTTGGGAGCTGGGACCAGCGAGTCATCGATGTTTTGCCCCGCCATCGGGATATAGCCCTTCTTCTGCAACTGCCAATCGAAGGCCTTTACCCCCCGCTTGAGCGTGCCCGTTTCCGGCAGCCGATTGTGAAAATGCCGGATGGTATTTTCATCCGGCGTGCAATCTCCCAGCAAAAACCCCAGAAACTGCCGCCAACTCATCCCGGATCATAAACTCCGTCCGCGCATCCGACAGAGTGTGCGGCGCCTGCAAGATCAAGATTTTTGACCTGTTCCCGGCAACACCACCAGACCGCGTTCAGTTCAACTGGAACCCCACCCTCTGCCGGGCGCAGGATGCGCCATAATCTTCGTAAAACGGCTCTTCCTCATTCGAATATCCTCGTTCGAACGACCGGGAAAATTCTACCCACACTCCCCTGCGGTCAAAGGGGGATTACCTGTGAACCAGTACAAAAGTTTTTTAACGCCGATATTTAAAGATAATCTTGGAATATAAATATATTGATGCTCGTACATCATACAGGTGCGATCTCACAGCGGGGCGGGCTTGCCCGTCCACACCGTTGTTAAATCGAGAATCGACACAGAGCCAAAATGGTCTGAGTCTAAAAAAGAGTAGGGAGGGTATGTCGGGTATAATTTTTCTAAGCCGCTGCATTGATGGGCTAAATGAGCGTATCGGAAAGGCCGTATATTGGCTTTTATTGATGGCCGTTATTGTTTGTACGGTCAATGCCCTCGTCCGATATAGCTTGGACATGAGCTCAAACGCTTGGTTGGAGCTGCAATGGTATTTGTTCTCCAGCGTGTTTTTGCCTGCTGCGGGCTATACGTTGCTCCGCAATGAGCATGTCCGTATTGATGCGATCTCCGGTCGGTTCGGCCCCCGGGTGCGGGCGTGGATCGATATTTTTGGAACTCTCATTTTTCTCCTGCCGGTTACGCTCATCGTTTTTTGGCTCTCTTTGCCCATGGTGTGGGAGTCGATCGTCAACAGCGAAATGTCGAGCAATGCCGGTGGCCTGCTGCGCTGGCCGGTAAAAATTATGATCCCGATTGGTTTCTTGCTTCTGTCTTTGCAGGGAATCTCTGAACTCATCAAGCGCGCGGCCTTTCTACAAGGATTGCACCCGGATCAGGGGGAACGGCAGGCCCACACCTAGCCCTTCCCCAACCGTTGATACGGAGCGCGCGCGATTATGACTCAGCTTATCATCGATAACCTAGCTCCCCTCATGTTCGGGGGGTTGGTTCTATTTTTGCTACTCGGATATCCAGTTGCCTTTGCCTTAGGCGCAAACGGGTTATTATTTGGCTTCCTGGCTATCGAATTGGGGATGATCCCCCCGCAACTGCTTCAGGCGATGCCCGAGCGTATCTTTGGAATCATGACCAATGACACGCTCCTCGCCATTCCCTTCTTCACGTTTATGGGCTTGATTCTGGAGCGATCTGGAATGGCCGAAGATCTTCTCGACACGATTGGGCAGCTCTTTGGCACGATCCGGGGCGGGTTAGCCTATGCCGTGATCTTTGTTGGGGCGCTGCTGGCCGCCACCACCGGCGTCGTTGCCGCCTCGGTGATCTCCATGGGGCTTATCTCGTTGCCGATCATGCTGCGGTATGGCTACAACCGTAGCCTTGCTACTGGCGTTATTGCGGCTTCTGGCACGCTGGCTCAAATAATTCCGCCGTCCCTCGTCTTGATTGTGATGGCGGACCAATTGGGTCGCTCGGTGGGCGATATGTATGAAGGCGCGCTGTTTCCAGGCCTTCTGCTCGTCCCGGCTTATGCGGGTTATGTGTTTCTGATCACTTTGATCAACCCTAAAGCGGCACCGGCGCTTCCACCCGAGGCCCGAACCCTGCGCGGGGCTGATTTGCTGAAGCGGGTGCTTCTGTCCCTCATGCCGCCGCTTGTGCTGATCTTCCTGGTTCTCGGTACAATCTTTATGGGTATCGCAACGCCCACAGAGGGCGGCGGCATGGGAGCCGCAGGGGCGCTCCTTCTCGCACTGATGAAGCGCAAACTGAGCCTCTCGCTCTTACGCGAAGCGATGGATAAATCGGCGAAACTTTCAACCTTCGTTATGTTTATCCTGATCGGCTCTACGATTTTCGGGCTGGTCTTCCGCGCGGTGGATGGGGATATCTGGGTTGAACATTTGCTGACCAGTCTTCCAGGGGGGCCGATTGGTTTCTTGTTTGCCGTGAATTTGCTGTTTTTCGCACTGGGCTTCTTTCTGGACTTCTTCGAGATCGCCTTCATCTTGGTACCGCTCGTAGCCCCGGTCGCCGAGAAAATGGGGATCGATTTGGTGTGGTTTGGTGTCATGTTAAGCATGAACCTTCAAACCTCGTTCCTAACCCCACCCTTCGGTTTCGCCCTGTTTTACCTGCGTTCCGTTGCGGTGAATAACGAATATACGGACCCCGTAACCAAACGACGCATCGCGCCTATCACAACGGCTCAAATCTATCGTGGTGCTATCGCCTTCATTATTCTTCAGGCGATCATGGTTTTTGTCGTCGCGTTCTGGCCTGAATTGGTCCTGAGCAATATACAAGGGACCACGAAGTTCGACCCGAGTACAATTCAGATCGATGTGCCGCAAATGGACTACACCGATCCGCCGCCTATTGAGTTCAAATAGGTCTTCCTCCGCCCGCCCCTACCGACGTTTGGGGCGGGCTTTTCTTTCGGAAAGCAGCGCGAGTAAACCTTGAGGGGCGCCAAGGACGATTGCCATCAGCGTCAGTCCCAACCCCGCCCCCCAATAGGCCAAAACATCGCGCAACCCGCCACAGAGTGTCCGTCGTCAAATCGGCACAGTGATAGAGGGACAATAAATCCGTCACGAATCCGATGGGCCCCAGACGAGGCTTGCTCCCCTCCAGGAGGTTTGATACCCACGAAGAGATGTCATTGGTCCGCCCCCTACTTGCGCGTTTAACGCCGCTGCTCCTCAGCCTGACCATCCTGGTTCAGGCTTTGGCAGGTGGGGCTTTGTCGGCACCACCGACGGGCGGAACCAGTCTTGATGCCGCGCTGGCTGTTCTGTGTACGCCTAGCGGGGTACAAGATCATCCCGACGGGTCGGCTGTGCCGCACGATCGAAGCTGCTGCCTCCTGCACTGTCGGCTCGATCTAACGGGGGGTACACCGCTCTCGGCGGCGCTCCATGTCGGAATTATTCGCTTTGCCGAAAGGGCCGACGCGCCTGCGGTTGCAGTTGCGGCCCCCCGCGTCCGGCCTGCCTCGAATCACACGCCGCGCGGACCACCCGCCGCCTGATACGAAGACTTGGGTTTCACGCCTCCCAGCCCTTGCAGGGTGGCTTTTCCGTCTCGTTTCAGGAATTTTCCATGTTGAACCGCCGTTCGTTCGCTGGCCTGCTGGCTGCCGCGACGCTTGCCCTGTCCTTCCCGGCTCTGGCCGAGCCGATTACCCTGACCGATGCGCTTGGGCGCAGTGTGACCCTCCCTAAACCGGTCGAACGGGTCGCCCTTAACTTTAACTTTGAAGAATTTACCGCCATCGCGGGGAAAGAGGGCTGGCAGAAGGTCGTCGGTATTTCCCGCGCGCCGTGGGAAGGCTGGCGCCCGGTGATTTTCGCCCGCTATAGCGCCGTCATCCCCAATCTCGCCGCGATGCCCGATATTGGCCATTCCGACGATGGGACATTCAGCGCCGAGAAGATCATTTCCCTGCGCCCTGATGTGCTGATCATGGCCGAATGGGCCTATCAGACCCAAAAAACGGCCCGCGACCAGATCGAGGCGGCGGGTATTCCCATCGTCGTGATCGACTATAACGCCCAGCTTCTGGATCGGCACGTCGCCTCCACGCTCGCCATCGGCAAGGTGATGGGAACCGAAGCGCGCGCCCAAGAACTCGCCTCCCTCTATAAGACCCAGTATGAAGATATTTTGGCCCGCGTTGCCCGCGCCAAAGGGCCGAAACCGAAGGTCTATGTCGAGCTCGGCCAAGCCGGGGCGGAAACCATCGGCAATACCTATAATGGCACGATGTGGGGGAAGATTCTGACCACGCTGGGAGCGGAAAATATCGCTACCGGCAAAATCCCCGGCCCTTGGGGGCCGCTGGCCGCCGAAGCGGTGATTGCCGAAAATCCCGATGTGATTTTCATGGCCGGATCGTCCTGGGTCGGGCGTCCGAAAGCGGTGCGCACGGGCTATGATACCCCTGTTGAAACCACCCAGGACAGTCTGAAACAATATCTCGGACGCCCCGGTTGGGATGGGTTGAAAGCGGTAAAGGCCAGCCAAGTCCATGCCATCGAGCATGGCCTGTGCCGCACGCTGTTCGATTATGTCGCCATGCAGTATATCGCAAAGCAGCTCTATCCCCAGGAATTCGCTGATGTCGACCCGGCGGAAGCCTTTCGGGCCTATCACGCGAAATATCTACCGGTAGCCTATAGCGGCACCTGGATGGCCCGCGTAACCCCGTAACGCTGTCGCCCCGGCAGTGCTCGCTGCCGGGGCCTTCCCTTGGGGGAGAAACGCCATGACCGCTGCTCTTTCGGTTGCGGCAACCTATCGGCGCTTGTCGGCCCGGCGCGGCCTTGTGCTGGGGCTGGGCAGCGCGGCCTTGCTGCTCAGCCTTATCCTCGATTGTGTCACTGGCCCAGCGTTGTTGCCCGTTCGCGCGGTCGCCGAGGCTATCTTACGCCTGACGGAAGACCGCACCGTCGATGCCATCGTTTGGCGTATCCGCCTGCCTGCCGCCGTTATGGCGGTGCTCGTTGGGGCTGGCTTAGGGCTATCGGGCGGGATCATGCAAACGATCCTGAATAACCCGCTGGCCTCCTGCTACACGCTGGGGATATCGGCAGGGGCAGGGTTCGGGGCGGCGTTGGCGATTCTGCTCGGCCTACTGCTGCCGGTACCCGAGGCCTATGCCATTCCGCTGACCGCTTTTCTGTTTGCGGGTGTGGCCTGCCATGCGGTCTTCATGATTGGACGGATGAAGGGGGGCGCTGCCGAGATTCTCGTGCTGGCGGGAATCGCGCTCTTATTTCTCTTTCAAGCCCTTCTGTCGCTGCTGCAATTTCTGGCGGCGCCCGAAGCCTTGCAGCAGATCGTCTTCTGGCTGTTCGGGAGTTTGCAGAAGGCGACTTGGCCAAAAACTGGGATCGTCGCCGCCGCCTTCGTCCTCTGCCTGCCGCTTATCGCTCGCGATGTTTGGCGGTTGATGGCGATGACCTTGGGCGATGCGCGCGCTGAGGCCTTGGGGGTAAAGGTCGGGCGGGTGCGGCTGCGCGCCTTCGCCCTCATTTCAGTGCTGACCGGGGCATCGGTCGCTTTCGTTGGAACCATTGGTTTCGTTGGGTTGGTCGCCCCCCATATTGCGCGGATGTTGGTGGGGGAAGATCAGCGCGGCTTTCTACCAGCCTCGGCCTTATTTGGGGCGTTACTGCTCTCCCTCGCCTCGGTCGCCAGCAAGATCGTCATTCCTGGAGCGGTCTTTCCGATCGGCATTGTCACCGCCCTCATCGGCGTGCCGTTTTTCCTCGCCCTTATTTTGCGGTTTCGCGGGAGGGGCGCATGAGCCTGACGGCCAAAAATCTGCGCGTCTTCTACGGAAAACGCCTAACAGTCGATCTACCGGATTTAACCGCTGGGGCGGGGGAGATTCTAACGATTCTTGGCCCGAACGGCTCGGGCAAATCGACCCTGTTGAAGGCCCTCGCGGGGGTTATCCCGGCCGCGGGGCGGGTGGCCCTTCAGGGGGTACCAATCCCATCCGGCGCGCTCGGTTATATGCCGCAGGATAGCGGCCCGTTCAGCGGGTTGACCGTCTTGGAAATCGTGCTGCTGGGGCGGCTCGGGCGGCTCGGGGCGCGCATCACACCCGATGATCTTGCTGCCGCCGAAGCCGCCCTTGACCAGCTTGGTCTTTTGGCCTTGGCCGACCGCCCGGTTGGCGGGCTCAGCGGCGGTCAGCGCCAATTGGTGTTTCTGGCGCAAACCCTCATTAAGCAGCCGCAGATTCTGCTGCTCGACGAGCCGACGAGCGCGCTTGATCTGCGGCATCAACTGACTGTCCTCGACACAGTGCGCCGCATTACCCGCGCCCAGGGCCTCGTGACGGTGATTGTGCTGCACGATCTAACCGCTGCCGCCCGCTTCGGCGACCGTACGGCGCTGCTGAAAGAGGGGCGGCTCTGGCAGATTGGCCCGCCCGCCGAGGTTTTGACCCCGGCAAGCCTCGCCATGCTCTATGGCATCGAAACAGAAATTCTAACCGATAGCGCCGGGTATCAGGTTGTCGTGCCCCTGCGCGCCCAAACCCTTGAAAGGAATTCCCCATGCGCATAACCCTTGCGTCGCTTTTGCTCGCGACCGGCCTCGCCCTCAGCGCTGCCGCGCAGGAAACCCCGGTCATCCTAACTTTCGCGGCCCAGATTGGCGGCGAGCCCTTCCGGTGTGGCGGCGCTTATGCCGATATCGGCACGACGAAATCGACCGTCACGCCGTCGGACTTCCGCTTTTATGTCTCCGATGTCGCGTTGATCCGCGCCGACGGCACCGAACAGCCGGTAGCGCTGACCCAGGACCAGAAGTGGCAGTATCAAACCGTCGCGCTCCTGGATTTCGAGGATAAAACCGGCCCGTGCAGCAATGGTACCGCCGATACCAATGCAAAGGTGGTCGGGTCGGCCCCGGCAGGCGCCTATACCGGCGTGGCCTTTACCCTCGGCGTGCCCTTTGCCCTAAACCATGCCGACGCGACCCTGGGCGCCTCGCCGCTTAATCTCTCCACACTGTTTTGGAATTGGCTCGGCGGGTATAAATTCCTGCGCATCGATATGGATACGTCCGGCGGTGCTCAGGCCGGTAAAGATCGCGGCTTCGTCATTCACCTCGGCTCTACCGCCTGCCAACCCGCCGGGGCGCACGGCGGCGGGATGCCCATGGGCACCGCCGGGGGACATGGCACGCCGAGCGGCGCGGCGATGCAGCCCGCGCAATCCTGCGCCAACCCCAATCGCGCCCGGGTTGTTCTACCGGGCTTCGATCCGGCCAAACAGGTGATCCTTGCCGACCTCAAAGCGCTGTTATCGGAAACCAATATCGATGTGAACCAGCCGGAAAGCGCCCTTGGCTGCATGTCGGCGCCGAGCGATGGCGACTGCCCCGGCATTTTCCGCGCCTTGGGCCTGCCGGTTGGTGGGCAGACGGTCCCCCAGCGCTTCTTCAAGGCTTCATAGCATGGGGAAGTGGGCACGCGCCGCGGCCATAGCCGTACTGGTTCTCACGGGGACAGCAGCGGCGGAGACGCCCTGGGTTTGGGATCTTCCCGCCTGGGTTCCACGCCCGCGCGTGCCCGCTGACAATCCGATGACCGTGGAAAAAGTCGCCCTAGGGCGGCAGCTTTTCTACGACACGCAGCTTTCAATCAACGGAACAGGGGCCTGCGCCACCTGCCATATCCAAGCGAAGGCATTCACCGATGGGCGCCCGGTCGGCATCGGCGTGACTGGCGAAAAGCATGTTCGCAATAGCATGGGCCTCGCCAATGTTGCCTATGTTCCCGTGCTAACCTGGGCCAATCCGCTGCTGCATTCGCTCGAACAGCAAGCCCTTGTACCGATGTTTGGGGAACATCCGGTGGAACTTGGGCTGGCCGGGCAAGAAGAAGCCCTCTTTGCACGCCTTACCGCCGATCCCCGCTATCCGCCGCTCTTCAAGGCCGCGTTTCCGGCCCAGGATGGGGCCATCAGCCTGCGCTCGATCACCCAGGCGTTGGCGAGTTTCCAGCGGAGCATCACGTCGTTTAGCAGCCCCTATGATCGCTATCGCTATGGCGGTGAAGCGTCGGCCATTTCGCCCGCTGCCAAACGGGGAGAGGCGCTCTTTTTTTCCGAACGGCTGGAGTGTTTCCATTGTCACGGCGGGATTACCTTCTCCAACGCCGTCACTCATGAGCGCATGGCCTTCGTCGAAGCCGGTTTTCATCAGACCGGGCTATACAATATCGACGGCAAGGGCAGTTATCCCGCCAATAATCCGGGTGCGGTCGAGGTGACGGGCCAGCCCGAGGACATGGGGCGTTTTCGGACCCCCAGCCTGCGTAATGTCGCCGTGACCGCGCCTTATATGCACGACGGCAGCATCCCCACCCTCAATACCGCCCTCGATCATTACGCGCGCGGCGGGCGGGCGAGAAGCGCCCAGACCGATCAATTGATCGTTGGTTTTGCCCTCTCAAAACAGGAGAGGGCCGACCTCATAGCCTTTCTGCGCAGCTTGACCGATCAGCGGCTGCTGACCAACCCGGCCTATGGACCTCCTGGCGGCTGACGAGCAATACCTGCTTGAAGGGCCCGCAGGGAAGGCCCCTCCTTTGCCTCAAGGCGCCCCAACGGCTTAACCGACTCCCCTTGGCTATTTGCACCACTGACGGCCCTAGACGTGATTGACATTTCCGCAACCGCCGAAGAAAAACAGTTGCTAATAGATCTCGCCGAGAGACCTTGGGTAAGGTGCTTTGGTTATTGTCCGAGGGCATTTCCGGAAAACGACCAGATTGTTCTGACAATGGGCGAGTTTTATGTCGAGCTTGACGAAACGGGAATTTATTTTAGGCATTTAGCGGGTGATGAATCGGATATTGAGTATGAGCGGTTTACAATCTACGCTTCACCCAAGAGCCACGCTGAAAAGACGCTAGAGCTAATTGAGTCGTATATTTTAGAAATAACGCTCAGATCGAAAAATCTTATAAAGAAAGAAAAAATGTCTATCTTGGGATAGCATAGGATGGATTTTTTCGGATAATTGTCTTTAATATAATTAAAAATACAATGTCTGGCGACGAATTATTCATTAATAAATTTGGCTGATGTTGTATTGTAATGTGCGCCCGTGCTTGGTTAAATGTCTGTATAAGCTTTCTGGCGATCAGCATTTTGATGCGGGACAATTTTATCAAAAAGGGGAAATAATTTTATGCTTTTGAGAAGATAGAGTCTCTATGGCGTTGAATAAAACCGGCCGCATCCGTATTTAAAGGGCGGTCCATTGTTTCAGGCGCGCCCGCTCTCCCCGGTGGGCGGGATCTCTTGAAGTCAAAGCCTAAGCCAGAACGGCGATAGTCCTGAGAAAAAAAGGCGCTATGGGGATCGGTGTCTCGCTGGCTGGGGCCTATTGTATCTCCAATGTTTTCAAATGAACGATTTTTATCCGGCAAGAATGTTCATTTGATCGTAAAAAACCTGAAACACGCCCGAGTTACCCTTTCATTCGAAAGGAAACCGGATGCTCAGCCTCGAACCGCGCAGCCAAGCCATTCTTGAAAAAGTCCGCACGGAAGGGTTTCAGCCTATTGAAACCTTGGCGGCGCTCTTTGGCGTTAGCAGCCAGACCATCCGCCGCGACGTCAACGCGCTCTGTGAAGATGGGCTGTTGCTCCGCCGCCATGGTGGCGTTGATGTACCGCCGCGCGCCAATCCGAACCTTCTGTACGAAGACCGACAGATTCTAAACCTAGACGCTAAGCGCCGGATCGCCGCCCGGGTAGCGGACGCCATTCCGGACGGGGCTTCGCTGTTTCTCGGCATCGGCACGACGCCCGAACAGGTCGCCCACGCGCTGCTCGGGCGAACGGGGCTAACGGTCATGACCAACAATCTGAATGTGGCGCTGGTTCTGGCGCGGAGCGGTTCGGCCAGTGTGTCGATTGCAAGCGGCACCATCCGCCCCCACGATCTTGATGTCGTTGGGCCAGACGCTGCGCAGTTCTTCGATAAATTTAAGGTCGACATTGCCATTTTTGGCGTTGGCGGCGTTGACGCCGACGGTAGCCTGCTTGATTTCTCTGCCGACGAAGTCCAAACGCGACTGCGCATGCGCGCCAACTGCCGCCGCAGCTTTCTAGTGCTTGACCATAGCAAGTTCGGCCGCAACGCCAGCGTGCGCGGCGGTCAAATCGCGGATGTTTCCGCCGTTTTTACCGATGCCCCCCCTCCTCCCGCCATCGCCGACCTGCTTGTGGCGAGCGATGTCGCTCTGACGCTCGCCCCCTGAACTTGGAGACTGCTATGACCTCTTTTCTCTCCCGCCGCGCCTTCGGTACGCTGCTGCTTCTGCCGCTCCTCACCGCCCCTGTGCAGGCCGCCGAACAGGCCGTTTGCTACAATTGCCCGCCGGAATGGGCTGATTGGGGGACGCAGTTGAAAATGATCCAGGCGCGTCTTGGGATTACCGTACCGCCGGACAATAAGAATTCCGGGCAAGCCATTGCCGCGATGATCGCTGAAAAGGCCAAACCCGTCGCCGATGTCGTCTATCTCGGTGGCATTGCCGCCGGGCAGGCCATTGATGCCGACATCATTGCTGCCTATAAGCCCGCGCAGTGGGATAAAATCCCCGCCGATCTCAAAGATCCCGAAGGCCGCTGGTTTACCATTCACTCGGGCACGCTCGGGCTTTTCGTAAATACCGCCGCTCTCGGCGGTAAGCCGGTGCCGCAAAGCTGGGCGGACCTTAAAAACCCGATCTATAAGGGCATGGTCGGCTATCTCGATCCGACCAGCGCCGCAGTTGGGCAATTAGGCGTTATGGCTGTGAACCTTGCTCTCGGTGGTAGCTACGAGACGATCGACAAGGGGATCGGTTTTTTTAAGGATCTGCAGAAGAACGACCCGATTGTTCCGAAGCAAACTTCTTATGCCCGCGTGATCTCCGGCGAAATTCCCATTCTTATCGATTACGACTTTAACGCCTATCGCGGCAAATATTCGGATAAAGCCCCGGTCACTTTTGTTATCCCGTCCGAAGGAAGCATAACCTTTCCTTACATTATGGGTCTCGCCAAGAACGGGCCGAACCCCGCCAATGGCCGCAAAATCCTCGATTTCGTGCTTTCGGATGAAAGCCAGGCGCAATGGGGCAATGCCTTTTTGCGGCCCGTTTTTACGGAAAAACTTTCGGCGGAAGCCGCCGCAAAATTCCTCCCTGCAGCCGATTACGCCCGCGCTAAGCCCGTCGATCTCGGTAAGCTTGGCCTTGCCCAAAAGAGCATCGTCGAACGTTACAAAAGCGACGTGAACTAATCCACGGCCGGCGGGCACAAATTGTGCCCGCCGATCTGCGCTGTTTTCGGAGACGCCCGGATGGCCCTTCCCCGCTTGCTGCTGCACCATCGCTTGGTGCTACTGGGCTTTACTGCCCCGGCGCTGACCGTGCTCGGCGCGTTTTTTCTTCTGCCGCTCGGGCATTTATTGCTCGTCGGGGCAAGCGGGCCGAAGGGCCTTGCCACATATGCGGCCATTTTGAGCGAGCGCGCTTATCTGGGAAGTCTCGGGCAAACTATGCTGGTCTCCGCCGTAACCACACTGATGACGCTGCTAATCGCTGGGGTTGTCGGAGTGTTCTTGCAGCGCAATCGATTCGCTGGGCGCGGGCTGCTCCTGGCGCTTTTAACGTTCCCGCTGGCTTTTCCCGGTGTTGTCGTCGGCTTTATGGTGATCATGCTGGCGGGCCGACAGGGGCTGATCGGCCAGGTGAGCCTTTGGATGACCGGTGAGAAGCTGGTTTTTGCCTATTCAATGGCCGGCCTGCTGATGGGGTACGTCTATTTCTCCCTCCCGCGGACACTGCTGACCGTCATGGCTGCCGCTGAAAAACTCGATCCCAAGCTGGAAGAAGCCGCCCGCTCCTTGGGGGCGGGGACGGCCCGTGTTACGTGGGATGTGCTGATGCCAGGGCTGAAACCGGCCCTCATCTCCTCCGGCGCGCTGTGTTTTGCGACTGCTATGGGCGCCTTCGGGACCGCCTTTACTCTTGCCACGCGGATCAATGTGCTGCCGATGGTGATTTATACCGAATTTACTTTACAGGCGAATATGGCGCTTGCCGCCGCGCTTAGCCTTATCCTCGGGCTCGTTACCTGGGGCATCCTTGCCCTCGCGCGTACGGCCACCGGGGACAGTGTGGCAGCGGGAGCCTAAGGCGATGAAGCGCCGTTCTTTATTCTGGGTACAACTGGCAGCCACGCTATTCGCTTGCGCTTTCGTGACCGTACCGATTCTGCTCTCGCTCGCGGCGGGTGTGACCGAGGATTACCGTATCGGCCTTACCAGCGGTCTTACGCTGCGCTGGGTTGAGAAAGTCATGCTGGAGTATGGCGGCACGATTCTGCGCTCCGTCGGCCTTGCCGTTGCCTGCCTCGGCGTAACGTTGGTGATCGGCGTCCCCCTCGCCTATGCTTTGGCACGTAGCGGCCAACGCTGGACGCGCTGGGTAGAAGAACTGCTGATGCTGCCCGTCGCCATTCCCGGCCTAGCCACGGCACTCGCCCTGATTTCGGCCTATGGCACCTGGGGCGGTTTGCGCACATCGAGCCTGTTTATCCTGATCGGGCATGTGCTGTTCACGCTGCCGTTCATGGTGCGCGCGGTGTTGGCGGTCTTGACCGCCATTGATCTTAAAACGCTGGAGGAAGGGGCTGCCAGCCTGGGCGCCGGGCCTTGGCAGCGCTTCACCACCATCGCCCTGCCCAATGCGCGGGGCGGGATTCTGGCGGGCTCCCTCATGGTCGTCACCCTGTCGGTCGGCGAATTCAATATGACGTGGCTCCTGCATACACCCTTCACCAAAACCCTGCCGGTCGGCTTGGCCGATGCCTATGCCTCGCTGCGGCTTGAGATCGCGAGCGCTTATACGTTGCTGTTTCTTATGCTCATTATGCCGTTGCTACTGGGATTGCAGTGGGCGGCTAAGCGCCTGGAGTCCCGCCCATGACCCGCATCGCCCCTGCGCCTCTCGGCATCCACCTGACGCACTGCGGCAAACATTTCCCCGATGGTACCCAGGCGTTAACCCCACTCGATCTTGACATTCACCCGGGTGAAACCCTGGTGCTGCTCGGCCCCTCCGGCTGCGGTAAAACAACCTTGCTGCGCCTGATTGCGGGGTTGGAGAGTCCCGACGCGGGCGGGCGCATTCAGTTCGGTGGGCGCGACGTCACTGCCCTGCCCATCGAAAAGCGCCAGGTAGGGATGGTGTTTCAATCCTACGCGCTGTTCCCCAATATGAGCGTGCGCGGTAATATCGACTATGGCCTGCGCGTGCGTGGCGATACTCTCACGAAACGCTGCGAAAAAACGGATGAGATGCTCGCGATGATGCGCCTCACGCCCCTCGCAGACCGGCGCATTGATCAACTTTCCGGGGGACAGCGGCAGCGCGTTGCCCTTGCCCGCGCCCTTGCTGTCGATCCTGCCGTCCTGCTGCTCGATGAGCCGCTGACAGCACTGGACGCCAAGCTGCGCGATACGCTGCGGACCGAGATTGCAGCGCTGTTGCGGCAGGTGCGCGTTACTGCGGTTTTCGTTACGCACGATCAGGCCGAAGCGATGGCCCTCGGCGACCGGATTGTCGTCATGTCGGCCGGCAAGATTGCCCAGATTGGCAGCCCGCGTGAGATTTATGCCGCTCCGGCCTCGCGTTTTGTGGCCGACTTCATCGGGACGCTTAACATCCTCCCCGGACGGAAATCCGGCACGCTCTGGGAAACGCCGCTCGGCACCCTCCCCTGGCCTGCTGCCCCGCAGCAGGGGGAGGCGCTGTTCCGGCCCGAAGCGGTTCGGCTTGACCCCACCGGCCCCTTGACCGCGACCGTCGCTACCCGCTTTTTCGTGGGCGATCGCGTGCGTCTGCTGTTCGACGTGCCGGGTCAGCGCCCAATCGCACTTGATGCCCCCGCCCATAACGAGAGTGAGGCCGGTGATAAGCTATGCTTCACGATCGCCCCCGAACATCTCTTCGCCTTGCCGGAAACCGCCTGATGCTGATCGCGCAAATCACCGACCTTCACGTTAAAATTCCCGGCAAGCTTGCCTATGGCCGGGTCGATACCGCTCGGTTCATGGCTGACTGCATCGAAAGTCTGCTGGCCCTGAAAGCCATACCAGATGTGATCTTAGCCACGGGCGATCTTGTGGATTTCGGCGATCCGGAGGAATATCGACACCTACGCACGTTCTTAGACCGGCTGCCGATGCCGATCTATTTGGTGCCTGGGAATCATGATGGCCGCGATACGCTGCGCGCGGCGTTCCCCGACCACGGCTATTTACCAGAAAGCGGCTTTTTGCAGTGGGTGGTGGACGATTATCCCGTCCGCCTGATCGGGCTGGATACCCTCGTGCCAGGGGAGAGCCGTGGCGAACTCTGCGCGGAGCGGCTGGCTTGGTTGGAGGCAACCCTTTCTGCAAGCGACCGGCCAACGCTGATTGCTATGCACCACCCGCCGTTTGAGACCGGTATTGGTCATATGGACCGGATTGGACTAACGGGGGCCGACGCTTTTGCGGGGTTACTGGCGCGTTTTCCGCACGTCTGCCGGGTGGTCTGTGGCCATCTGCACCGCCCCATCACAACGTTGATCGGGCGTGCAGTCGTGTCGACCTGCTCTAGCCCGGCCCATCAGGTCACCCTTGACCTCAACCCTGATGCCGAGAGCTGCTTTACGTTGGAGCCGCCCGGCTTTGAGTTGCATCGCTGGACCGGGGGAGGGTTCTTATCCCATCGCGCCGCCATCGGCGCATTCCCTGGCCCGTTTCCTTTCTTCGATCCCTCCGGGGTTCTGATCGATTAGACCGGTTCCCCCTGTGGCCGTCGAAGGCGATGTTGTGCCAAGGTCGATGCAAAAGGTGCGGTTAGGCAGGGGAAACTTTGTTAAGAGACCCTGGTGAGTTCGCTAACCACTGCACGGATTTGATCAAGGCCGGGGCGGCCGAGCGAAGCGACTTCGGTGGCAAGCGCCCGCTGCTTGTCGATAGCGGCGTCGCGGTACGCCGCTTCCCCTTCTCGGCACAGGTGCGCAAGCTGGCTTAAGCCGAAGCTACCGAACAGGCTGGCCAGCGCGTGAACGGCTTGCGCCATGCCCGCAGGATTTTCTTGTGCCAGCGCCGTTTCAAGGCTGATGAGGCGGGTTTCGACGTCAATCTCGAAATCCTGCCAAATCGATAGCAGCAGGTCCTGGCCGACATTCTCAATGAGGTCGGCCAGGATCGCGCGGTCCACTGCCAGAATTTCGGTTGGTGCGGGTTCTGGCGGGGGAAAGCGGGCGGTGAAGCTCGCCAAACATTGTGCAAGCTGCTGGGGCCGAAGCGGCTTCGAGAGGACGGCGTTCATGCCCGCGCCCAGGTAGGTTTCGGCATCACCGGGCAAAGCATTGGCCGTAACCGCGATGATCGGCGTTTCGGCAAAGGCCATGCCCGAAGCACGGATATGCCGGGTGGCCGTGACCCCGTCCATCTCCGGCATCTGAATATCCATTAGGATGAGGTCATAGGATTTTCGCGATAGGGTCTCGATTACTTCGGTCCCATCCATTACCGTGTCGCAACTATGACCCTGTTTTTCAAGAACCCCGCGCAGGACTTTAAGATTAGTCTGATTATCGTCAGCGACCAGAACCCGCAGCCCCGTTTGGGCCGATGGAGGATCGGCGGGCAGGCTGACGTTGGGGCGAGCGTCCGTTGAGACGGGCAGCGGCAGTTGGAAGCTAAAGCTGCTGCCCTGGCCCTGCACGCTCTCTACCCCAATCGTGCCGCCCATTGCCGTTACAAGACGACGACAGACCGCGAGCCCTAAGCCCGACCCGCCGAACTGACGATGCGTATGGGTTTCCGCCTGTTCGAATTCTTGAAAGAGACGGCCTAGGGCTTCCGCCGGAATCCCAATACCGGTATCGGTGACCGAAAAGCTAAGCCACCCATTGCGCAAGGGGGCAATCGCGATGGTCACGGTCCCAGTCAGGGTAAATTTGACCGCATTGCCGACGAGATTGAACAGGATTTGGCGCAACCGCCCCTCGTCACCCGCAAGCCAGACAGGCGTTTCTGGGGCAATATCAACCCGGAGCGTCAGGCCCTTCTTGTGCGCATCCGCCGAGAGCAGGTCGACAACACTGCCGACTGTCTCGGTCAAATCAAAGGCGATGGTTTCGATCTGAAGCTTGCCGGCTTCGAGGCGCGAGAAATCTAAAATATCATTGATCAAACGCATCAGGGATTCGGCGGAATTCTGAATAAGCGCCAAGGTTCGGCGGTGCCCGGGATCGGGAAGGGTATCGGCCAGCAGCCCGGTCATGCCCAGAATGCCGTTCATCGGGGTTCGGATCTCGTGGCTCATCTGGGCCAGGAACTGCGATTTGGCCCGATTGGCATTTTCGGCTGCTTCCCGGGCTTTGCGCAGCGCGTCGGTCTGCCGCCGCAAGACTTTCAGATTGCGCCCCATGACAGTTCCCGCCAGCAATACAACCGCGATAACGAGAACGCTGGCCCCACCGATCAGTACCATATCGCGCCGCCAGTTTTTCAGTACCTCGCGCTCGTCAAAGCTGACCGTGACGACGATGGGCCAGCGGCGGGTAACTTGAAAGCTGGTCAGAAAGGCCGTATCGCCGGAACCGCTCTCTAACCGATAGAAACCTCGTTCCTGATTTGGCAGAAAATCAGAAAAAATCGGGGCGGAGACTTGTATTCCTACCTGTTTATTATCGTCATTTAACAGGAGAAGCGGTTTACCATCATACCGAAAAACACGAATGTTGACCTCATACTCGCGTCGAATTGAAAAATATTGCAACTGTAAGGCATCGCTATTGATCATGGCGACCGTGACGCCGCGCAACTCGCGGGTCGGTCCGCGGTTCGCAAAGGCAAAGGGGATAAAAGTCTGGTGGCTATCAGAACTGCTGACCGCCGCAAACGATCGTTGAGGAATGGGGAGTCCTATCGCCCAATCTTGATAGGGCTCATTCTTCAACGTTTCAAAAAAGTCGAGCCCCTCAATATTCAGACCAACATCACTTTGGGCAATACTGCTGGAGACAATGAGACCATTCGCATCAATGTATGTAACGCCTCGTATGAACTCATTGCTGCGAATATTATCTTGCACCGAGCGGGTGTTTTCTGCATTTTTTTCCGATAGAACGGTTGCTACCCCCTTTGTAATCACTGAGATATTTTGAAAAGTCTGCTCAATCTGCTCGCGCAGCAAAAGCGCCAGCGACTCCGATAGGCGGGTTGTTTCATCCAGCGCTTGCTTCCGGCTGAGATAGCTCGTTGCCGCCACCAACAGCAGGATCAACAGCAGAATAATCGGTGCGGTAAACCAGAACAGGCGCGATAGCCGAACAATCTGCCGCCGACTGCCGCTTAACGGGTCGGCACGCTCTGTGCTGTTGGCTATCGGGAGAGCCGCTTTCAGTGGCGCTTGTTCCATGTTTCTCCAAGTTGAAAGGTAACGGTCATGCGCACACAAGATCATACTTTCCACTGCCGACCGGCGCCCTGCAAGGCTGCCGTGATGGCTGCGACGGCTTTTGTCATGGGGGCGTTGCTGATTTCTCCCGGCAATGTCTATGCCAATGATGGGCGGGTGGAAAAAATAACGTCGGCGAAAAAATTGCGAGTCTGCATATGGCCAGCCTATTATGGCATTACGTTTCGCAACAATCGCGATTTCCAGTTGCGGGGAATCGACATCGATATGGCAAAATATCTAGCAGATGATATGAAGGTTACTGTCAGCTTTATCGATAGTTCTTTTCCAAGTTTCATGGACGACTTGGATGCAGATAAATGCGACATTGCTATGTTTGCGATTGGTCAGACCGAAGCGCGACGCGCACGGGTCGACATGACCGAACCACATTTGCGGTCTGGGATGTATGGTGTGACGACTAAGACGAATTCTGCCATCCAATCCTGGGATGATCTCGACAAAAGTGGGCGGGTTCTGGCCGTCCAGAAGGGTACCGTGATGGAGCCCTATATGTTGCAAAATGCGAAGCAAGCTGAGATTCGCGTTATCGTCCCGCCCGCAACGCGCGAGGAGGAGGTTCTGTCGGGCCGTGCCGATGCATTCCTAACCGATTATCCTTATTCTCGTTGGATGCTGGTTCAACACGATTGGGCGCGGGTAGTACCGCCGCTGTCGCCGGTCAACCCGGTGGATTATGGGTTTGCGGTCAAGAAGGGCCAACCGGAGTGGTTAGCTTATGTGAATGCTTTCATCCGCAAAACCCGTGCGGATGGCCGGTTGTTGAAAGCTGCAAAGGCTAATGATATGGAGCCTATTGTTATTCTGAAATAGGCTGCACAGGTCGCGATCCCATGCGCCCCCGCCGTGACCGGTGGGGGCTTTTCCATGGTGGCCTGAGCGAGACGCACTTGCGCCTTAGTGAGGCGCGGATTTGTGTCGGCTTTTGCGGCGGCGCAACACATCGCCGATGTGCGCTTATAGATCAGGAGACCCGCGAGATGAAGACGCATACCGAGGATTTTAGCGCGAGCCGGTGCAGATTGCGCTGATGAGCAGCCTGTCCGTGAGTGCGTGGCGGCAACCCCCAAACCAATGCAGGTTATTATTGCCGAAAATAGTGGGAGCCGCTTGACCCGCTAACCGTTAACGCCGCCGTAACAGCGCCGATCTCAAGAAAAAGTCGCTTAACCGGTTGGCGAGACCGGGAAAAAGCCGCCGCAACCGCCGCGCTTCCCGAGCGAACTCTTCCCCCAGGGTTGGAAACGCGCGGTCATTCAGTACGAGGCCCGCGATATTGGCCCCGGCTAACCGAAACTGCTCTAAGGCTACCTTAGCTTCAGCTTGGGTCGTTACCGCACTAAGGCCGATGAGAATGGCCGCGTCGCAGGCGCCCGCGATGCGGTCAGCTGGGATATTGCGGCCATTCACCAGATTGGCCGGCGACGTATCGACAAGGATGACCTCATACTCGGCCAATTCCTCTCTCAGTAATCGGGAGAGTTGCCGTCCTTCGCGAAAATCAATCAAAGTATCCCGCCCCGAAACCGGCGAGGAGGGCGCCGGCACCAGGTCGAAGCCACGATTATCGGCTGAGGGCTGCAAAACATTGGCAACGGAGCGATCCCCAGGCCGCCACGATGTATCAAGCGCGCGGATAATTGGTCGATGCAGGTTGAGGTCGAGATAAATCGTCCGCAAGCCCGCTGCCGCCGACCGTGCGGCAAGCGCCTGGGCGAGGGTTGTCGCCCCATCGCCAGGCCGAATCGCCGAAACCGAAACACTGCGGGCCCCGCGCCCAATGGTGCGCCCGTAAATCGCCTCAAGCTCCTGATAGGTCGGGCTGAGAGAAATCATAATCCCCCCCGAATAATCGCGAAGATCGAGAGAACGGACACGGCATCGCGCACGCCATCCATGAAAATTTTCCAATCGGACTGGGCGATCGAGGGAACATAAACCGTGTCGCCCGGGCGAATGGTGGGGAGCTTGGTCACATCGCCCGTTTTGGCGAAGGCCACGAGATCAAAGGTCCGCGCTTGATCTTGGCAGCACCCGAGATTTACGACGACGATCTTTTCTTGATAGGCATCGCTGAGCGGCCCGCCCGCTTCGGCCAGCAAATCGAGCAGGGTCATTTCGTCGTTAAACCGATAGCGCCCCGGTTTGCCGACCGAGCCAATGACGCGGACGGTGTTTTCCTTGCTCTGGTCCAGCCAATCGCCGTTGCGGTCGGGCACGAAGATAACGTCGCCCGGTTTTACCACCGGTAGCAGGCTGGGGTCGCCCGTTTCAAGATAGCGCGAGAAATCGAGTTTTGTAATGCGCGCCGCCCCCTTCGGGCTATCGCGGTGGGAAATGCGGATGTTCCGCAGATCGGCCCCGCTGGTCGGCCCGTTCGCGGCAGAAAGAATATCCATAAAGCTAAAGTTCTCGCTAAAGGCATATCGCCCGGGGGCGCCAACCTGCCCCATGATGTGGATTGAGCGGTCGGACGCTTGCCGCGTCCATTGGGCTTTATTGTCGGACGGGTCTTGCGGCAGTTCGGGAACCATGATCACGGTCCCGGCCTGGATACGGGGCACGGCGGCGAGATTACCCCCTTGGTCAAGGAAGGCGGCAAGATCAAAAATCTCGGGCTGAGCATTGCCGGTGCGCGTGCGCACCACCTGAACATGGGCAATATCGGCGCGCGCGGTTGGCCCTCCGGCCTGCCCCAGAAGATCGAAGAAACTCATTTCATCCGACCATTCAAACCGCCCAGGCTTATAGACGGCGCCCAGAACCTGCACCGCGCGCCCCGGGGCGATTTTCAGCCACGAGGGTTCGTTGGTGTCCATTTTTTCGGGAACGAAGATAGCATCCCCGCCGCGTACCGGCGGTAAAGGCGCTGCGGCTGGGTTTTCGGTATAAGCAGCAAGATCGACAAGATCGACCCGCCCATCGGCGCGGAGCAAACGGATCTGCCGGGTATCGGCAAAGCGGGTCGGCCCGCCCGAATTGGCAAGAATATCGATAAAGGTCGCACCCGGCTTCCCATCGAAGGCGCCCGGCTTGGCGACTTCACCCATGACGTAAACCGTCTGCGCCCCCCGGCGGATTTCCTCCATCTGCTTCGGCACAAAAATCGTCGCGCCGGGCTGAACGTCGGGCAAGGTCGAACGGTCACCCGAATCGAGATAGGCCTGAAGATTGAAAATAACCGGCTTGCCTTGGTTGATGATGCGGATCTGTTCGACGGCGGCGTAGCGCGTGACACCGCCCGAGCGCATCAGCATATCGACGACATTTACCCCAGGCTTGAAGGCAAAAGTAGCGGGGGTATTTACCTCGCCAAAGACCTTCACAGCCGTCCGTTCTTCGGCACCGTCCCCCGCCGCCGCCAGGGTCCGACCGTCAAAATCGATCTGCACATTGCCTGTTAGCGGCGAGGCGGGCACGAAGATCGTATCGAGCGGCTGCAATTCGGGCAGCAGGCTGGGGTCGCCACTGTCGAGATATTTCTTATAGTCAAAACTCACCGACTGCTTCCCGCGCCGAACCTGTACTCGGTCAAGCTGCGCCCCCTGACTCAGTCCGCCTGCGGCGTTGATCGCCATCTGCACCGTCGCTTCGCCGGGCAGTTCGACCGGCCCCGGCGTTTTGACATAGCCAAGCACAGACACCAGCAGGCGCCGCTCCTTCAGGACCACCGTCAGACGATCAAGATCGCGGAAGGCCTTGCCAAGCCGCTCGCGCACAATCCGTTCGGCCTCGGCGGGGCTTTTTCCGGCCAATGCAATCGCGCCGACTTCGGGCAGGGTAACGCGGCCCTTGCGATCAATCTGGAAATCCTTGCTTAGCGCCGCTTCGCCCGGCAGCGAGACCGTTAGAATATCCCCGATCCGCAGCGCGTCCTCTTGGGCGCGCGCCGGTAGCATGGCGCAGAGCATAACCAGGGCAAGCACAAGGCAACGGATCATTGGCGTTATCCTCAGCGAGGGACAGAGGCGAGAGCTTGGTCCAGGGTATCAAGCTCGCCCCGCAGGCGTCCCAAAGTCGTATTCATATCGTCCAGCAAGCCCGATGCGGCTTCCCGTTCGGCCCGGGCCAACAGGATTTCGGACTGGCGCAGGCGGCCTGGCGCGAAAAGGCGTGCATGCCCCTCCCGCACCGCCGCCATTCGGGCACGTGCGTTTTGCAGCGCTTCAGGAATCTCGGTTGCCCGCGCAGGGCGGTAATGACCGATGTCGCCGCCCCGCGCTTCCGGCGGCCAAGACGGGCCGCCGCAGGCCCCAAGAAGGGCGCACGCAATCACGACGAGTGGGGCGGCGAAATCCTGGGACTGCATGACCGCCTCAAAGATTAATCGAGGCGGAGGTCATCGGGATCACGCGCGGCACGCGCAAAAACTCCAGCAGCCGCGCGGGCTGGCCGTTGGCCCCGACCAAGGTCAGGCCGAGTTTACGGGCCAAAAGACGCTTATACAAAAAGACGATGGCGCCCACGCCCGAGCTGTCGAGGAAATCCACCTCGGTCATATCCAGTTCAACGGGAACATCGCCATTGGCCAGCGCTTCCAGGTCCGACCGCAGATTGGCCGCCGCTTCAGCATCAAAGGCGCCGCGCAGGAAATAAGTGTGGGTCATGAGAACATCTCCAGTGTGAGGGACGGTCTCACAACGGCAAAGGGCGTGCCGTTATGCCAAATGGCGGTTTTTGGGCGCTGGCCAGCGAATTACCCTTAAAGTACCGCGCCAACTTGCAATCTGCAATTGCGGCCTGAAAGGGACGTTGCATTTTGCAGTCCACACGGCCACAGAAAGGCCGCGAGCGTGCGCCCGATGGGCTGGCACGGCGGTTGCCATCCGAGAGCATCGACGTTTTTTTCGGAGCCTCCCCATGGCCGCCCCCCACCGTCCCCATCTTGTTCACATCGTCCAACATCTGGCGCCGGGCGGGATTGAGGCGCTGGTTCTCGCCTTAACGGCGACACCGGCCCATCAATCAACGATTATCAGTCTTGATGGGTCCGTCGAGGCTCTGGTGCGACAATGGCCGCGCCTGGCGACCGTCCGCGGTCAGCTAATCGCCCTTGAGAAACCGCCAGGGCTGCGTCCGGGCCTCATCCTTAAGCTGGCTTGGCACTTGCGCCGAATGAAGGCGACCGCCTGTTTTACCCATGGAATTGGCCCGCTCGTCTACGGCGCTGCGGCCGCCCGGTTGGCGGGCGTTCCGCACCGGATCCACGTTGATCACGATAGCTGGAGCCTTGAAACGAGCGCGATGCGGCGGTTGTATCGCTTCGGTCTTGAGGCCGGAAAGCCGATCCAAGTTGCCGTGACCGATGCCATCAGCACCGCGCTGAGGGCTTGGACAGGACGGGCGCCGACGGTTGTCTATAATGGGATCGATACGCGCCGCTTCTGCCCCGTAGCGGGTCAGAACGAGCGGTTGGCGCGCCGGGCACAGCTCGGGTTACCCCGCGATGCCATTCTTATCGGCGCAATCGGGCGGCTTGAAATGGTGAAGGGCCATGATTTGCTTATTCAGGCACTTACCCACTTGCCCGCCAACTGCCATCTCGCCCTTGCCGGCGATGGCACCCAACGCATGACCCTGGCGATGGTGGCGGAAGAGTTAGGAGTTACGGAGCGGGTTCATTTCCTAGGCTTGCAAGACGATCCGGCTGTTGTCTTGCAGGCGCTTGATGTTTTCTGCCTGCCATCCCGGGCCGAGGGGCTGCCGCTTGCCCTGCTCGAGGCTTTGGCCTGTAGCCTACCCGTCGTCGCAACGGCGGTCGGCGGCGTGCCCGCAGCGCTCCCCCCCGGCGCCGGGATCGTCGTTCCGTCAGAAGACCCGACCGCGCTAGCGGTGGCACTGCAGGCGGTACACGACCTCCCCCCAGTGGCCCAGCGCCGCATGGGGGGCATTGGTCGCTTATTCGTCCTCGAACATTATTCCCTCGAAAAAACCCGGGCGGCCTATGACCGCCTTGCCCTTGGGGAGGCGGTGTAATGTCTTTCGCCCTCGAAGCCCTAACCCTGACCGCAGCGGGCTTAACTGCCTATCACCATGCGGGATATGCACGCTTGCTCCGGGTTCTCACCCGGCAAAAAACCCATCACTTGCCGCCAACACCCGCAGAGTTCCCGAAAATCTCTCTTGTTATTCCGGCTTACTGCGAAGAAGCGCATATTGCGGCAAAAATCGCAAATTGCGATGCGCTTCTCTATCCGGCGGATAAGCTGGAAATCGTCATTCTCGACGATGGATCGCCCGACCGAACCGCCGTGCATGCCGCCGCCGCGATCGAGCAGGCCGCGATGGCCCGATCCTGTTTTCGGCTCATCCGCTTTCCTGAAAATCGCGGAAAAGTTGCCGCGCTCAACAGCGCTATGCCGCTCTTAACGGGCGAGATCGTCATGTTCAGCGATACCTCGGCGCTTCTATCGATCGACGCGCTGTACCGTCTTGCCGCGTGGTTTAACGATCCCAGCGTTTCCCTGGTTAGCAGCAGCTATCAGCTCTTAGAAAACCCCGGCGCGGGGGAGGGTCGCTGGTGGCGCGGGCAGACCGAAACACTCTACCGGGAATCGCTTCTCGCCGCGCCAATTGGGGCGCATGGGGCGGGGTTTGCCGTGCGCCGACAAAGCCTCGCGACGTTACCCGCCGACACGGTAAATGACGATTTTATACTAGCGATGACGGCCATCCTAAAGGGCGGGCGCGGTGTTTATGATCCCGAGATAACCAGTTTGGAACTGGAAGCAACGGCGATTGCGCAGGACTTTCGCCGCCGAATCCGCATCGGGACCGGCAACGCGCAGCAGCTTGTGCGATTGCGCGGGCTTTTGAACCCGCGCCGTCCGGTGCTGGCCTTTCTATTCTTATCGGGCAAGGCGTCCCGACCGCTGATGCCGTTGATTATGCTGACCGCGCTTCTCGGTGCGGCCGTCTTGGCAAGCGAGGGCAGCCTGTTCTTCGCTCTGCTCGCCGTGGCCCAAACGGCGGGCTATGCGCTCGGCCTCGCCGCGCCTGCCCTTGCCAAACTCCCAGATGGGGGCGGGCGGTTGGGCCAGGGCGCCAACGCGATCCATTATCTGATCAAGGGCCATGTGGCTGGCCTAATTGGTGCAATGCGCTTTCTGCTGGGGCGGCATCGACGCCCGTGGCGGCGCGTTTCCCTCCCCTCCCCCTCTTCCAAATAGGTGCCCTATGTCTGACGATGCGCTCTTGAACTCCTTAGCCGCTGACTGGGAAGCGGAAACCCGGCCCGAAGCCTCTAGCCCGCTCCCGTGGTCGGTCCGTATTGGCAAACGCGGCTTTGATGTGGCCGCGGCTGGATTGGGCTTGCTCGTGTGCGCCCCAATCATGGCCGTCGTCGCCCTCGCGGTGAAACTCGATAGCCCCGGCCCAGTTTTTTACCGGCAGTTGCGGGTGGGCGAGACGACGGCGAAGCAGACGCGGTTGTTTCATATGATTAAGTTCCGCAGCATGGGGGTGAATGCCGAGGCCAAAACGGGCGCCGTCTGGGCCCAAAAGAACGATCCCCGGGTCACGCGCGTTGGCCGCTTCTTGCGCAAGACCCGGCTCGACGAACTGCCGCAGTTCATCAATGTGCTGCGCGGCGAAATGTCGATCATTGGGCCCCGGCCGGAACGTCCCGGCATCGTCCCGCGCCTTGAAAACAGCATCCCTTTCTATGCGGAGCGGGTTTACGGCGTTCGTCCTGGCATCACCGGCCTTGCACAAGTATCTATGGACTATGATGAAACCGTCGAAGATACGCGCTGCAAGGTCGGGTACGACCATGCCTATGCGCTGGCCCTTACAAAATTTAGCAGTTGGCTTGCAACCGATGCGAGCATTGCCATCCGCACCGTTTTTGTGATGCTGGGCGCGCGCGGGCGTTAGGGGCTGCTTTACTCTCGCGGGGATATACTGGCACAAAGGTTCGACGCGCAACCGAGGCCAGTCCCGCATGAGCAAAGCCGATGCTACCGATTTACTGCTTGTTGAAGACGTTCCGTCTCTGGCGAATGTTTACCGGGAATTTCTAAAAAAAGCGGGGTTTGACGTTACCCATGTCAGCCTGGGGAGCGACGCGCTTAACCATATCCGTACCCATCTGCCAAAGCTGGTGATCCTTGATCTGCAGCTTCCGGATATGGCGGGGCTTGATATTCTGCGCACGCTGCAAAGCGAGGATCTGCCGACCGCCGCCGTCGTCATTACGGCGCATGGGTCAATCAATACTGCGGTAGAAGCGATGCAGGCCGGGGCGGCCGATTTCATCGTCAAACCATTCGCCGCCGAGCGGCTGATTGTTACTGTCCGCAATGCGCTAGAGCGGCAACGGCTGCGAACGCTGGTCAATCGTTTTCAGGACGATATGGGGCGCAGCCGGTTTCATGGCTTCATCGGCTCGTCCCCGCTCATGCAACCGATCTACCGGATTATCGAAAATGCCGCGTCCAGCAAGGCGACGGTTTTCATCACGGGGGAGTCGGGCACCGGTAAGGAAGTGTGCGCCGAAGCGATCCATCGCGCCAGCCCGCGCCGCGCCAAGCCGTTTGTGGCAATCAATTGCGGGGCGATTCCGAGAGATCTGATCGAATCAGAGATTTTTGGCCATGTGAAAGGGGCGTTTACTGGCGCAACCGCTGACCGCGACGGGGCGGCCAGCCGGGCCGATGGCGGAACCCTGTTCTTAGATGAACTGTGCGAGATGGATCTGAACCTTCAGACCAAGCTGCTGCGCTTTTTGCAAACCGGTAGCTTTACCCGCGTCGGCGGTAGCAAGGTGGAGAAGGTCGATATTCGCATCGTCTGCGCGACCAATCGCAACCCACAGGTCGAGGTGGAGGAAGGACGCTTCCGGGAGGATCTCTATTATCGCCTGCACGTCATCCCCATTCATCTTCCCCCCTTGCGGGACCGCGACGACGATGTGATCGAAATTGCCCGCGCGCTTCTGCAGCAATATGCAAAGGAAGAGGGCCGCGCGTTTGATGGGTTTTCACCGGATGTGGAGGCGATCATCAAAGCCTACCCCTGGCCCGGCAATGTCCGGCAGTTGCAGAATGTGATCCGCAATGTCGTTGTGTTGAATGAGGGGGCGCAGGTGATGCCCGACATGCTCCCCCCGCCCCTGACGCCGGGGCTAAGCGCCCTGCGTCCTGCCATTCGCCCCTCTACACCGATACCAACGGTAACCATGGTAGGGGATAGCACCTCGCCCGCCTCGCTTGGCCCGCTTTGGCGCATTGAAAAGGACGCAATCGAGCGTGCGATTTCGGCATGCGATGGGAATATCCCTCGCGCCGCTGCCTTGCTTGAGGTTGCCCCCTCCACAATTTACCGCAAAAAACAAGCTTGGGATGAAATGGTGGCGCGGGGAAATTAAGCCGCGCCACCAACGGCTTTATTGCGGACGCAAGACATACCCCTGCAAAAGCTCGAACGCGGCGTCGCTTAGCTGATGAAAGCGAAAGCGGGCCGGCGTGTCGGCGCCGCCGGTGCTCACCAGTTGGACCGTAAAGCGGCCTGCCGGGCTACCCGTGTCGTTGAGTATGATTCCGTCGATGTGATCGCCCACCGTAAACGGCGCCCGAAAGCCCGCCACCCGGAAACCGCCCAATCCCCAATCTTCCGTATCATAGAGCCGCCCGCCGATATCGAGGCGCAGCACCGGATCACGGTAACGCTTGTCGTGACGATTATAGGGGGTATTGGCCGTGCCGGCATATCGCCGGGTCGCGCGCTGAGAGAATGCCATGAGACGGTCCTTTCCTAAAAAAGTAGGTAGATGAGCCTCGGTATCTCAAAGCTCGTGCCAACAGAAAGGCCCTGGTTTCGCGTACTGAGCCGCCCATTATCGCAAGCTGATTTGCAATTCGCATCGTGAAACACGAATAACGCCGGAAGTAAGCGGAAAATAAGGCCAGAAATGGCCGTCAGAACTGGCACAAGTTTTGGTGATACGCGGGGCAGACGATTGGATTTGAAGGGCCGTATCATGCCAGCACTCCATTTTGCCCGCGCTCCCTGGTTAACCAGCCTCAATCGGCCGCAGGTGGTCGTGCCCGATCACGATGCGCCGTTGCGTCAGGTTCTATCGGAAATGGGCTATCAATGCGCGCCGAGTGGGGCCGCGCCGGAAGACGCCTCGGCCTGTCTCGCCGAGTTCCGGGATTTGTCCACGCAAGCCCATACCTCTCCGAAACCGCCCCTCCCGCGCCCGGTTCTCTATACGGCATCGGAAGAGACGGTCACCGCCCGTCTGGCCGCCCTTCGATCGGGCGGGCAGGGGCTATTGACGCGGCCCTATCACTCCGACGACATCGACCGCCTGCTAAAACAATGTGCCCGGCGGTCTGGCGCGACCAGGACCGCTCGCCGCCTTGTGATGGTGGAAGACGATCGGTCGATGGCCCGTTTGGTTGCAAGCTATCTGCTGCCCCATGGGTATGAAGTTCATCACGTTCAAAATCCGACCCAAGTGCTGGAAGCCTTAGCGAGCCTGCGCCCGGCGCTACTGTTGCTCGATCTCAATCTCCCCGATGTTTCCGGCGCTGAAATCGCGACGATCATCCGGCAGTTTCCCGCCTTCATGACCTTGCCAATTCTGTTTCTGTCGGGCGAAACATCGCACGCGGCCCAGATTGCGGCCCTGCGCTGCGGGGCCGATGGTTTTGTGACCAAGCCCGTCCGGGCCGAAGATCTGCTCGGGCGGGTCGATGCGGCGCTTACGCGCCTTGAGGAACTCGATCAGCTCGCGCATTCCGATCTTCTGACGGATCTGCCCAACCGGCGCGCCTTTATGCTGGAGTTTGACCATGCGCAAGCCAGCGTCAATCGAACCGGGCGGCCCCATTCTTTGGCGGTTATCGATATCGACCGGTTTAAATCGATCAACGATACCTATGGCCATCTGGCCGGAGATCGCGTGTTACGGCGCGTCGCAGGCTATCTGCGCACCTCCCTGCGGCGGGAAGATTACCTAGCGCGCATCGGGGGAGAGGAATTCGCCATCATTCTTCCCGGCGCGGATGTGCATGAGGCAAAACAGGTGCTGGATAGTGTTCGGGAAGCCTGCGCCCCGGCCTGCGAAGATGTGATTCCCCAGCCCATTTCCTTTAGTGGCGGTCTGGTCTCGTTAACCGCCCGACGCGGGGAAACCGCCGAAACCCATATCAAGCGGGCGGACGACTGCCTTTATCGGGCCAAGAACACCGGCAGGAACCGCATTCTGATCGAGGAGGATCCCGACTAACCCCCTCGGTCTTATCCCCAAGAGAAAAAGAAACCGCCGCAGAGATCGCTCTCTGCGGCGGTTCTGTTTTTCTGATGTTGCTAGGCGGCGTCCGCCTTTTCCGCCGCGAGCACGGCCTGGAACGTATGGGTTAAGCCAATGGCAAGCGGGGTGTCTGCGCGGACGGCCAGCCGGTCCGTCGCCCGGCGCGGACTGCCGATGGAGGCGCGGATGTCGCCGGGCCGTTCGGGGGCAAAGCGAATATCGACCGCGCTGCCCGCGATGTCGCGCAGTAGCGTAGCGACGGAGCGGATAGAGGTGGCTTGCCCCGTGCAAACATTCAGCACCGGGGCTTCCACACTGGCTTGCCCCATCCCAGCGATCAGATGCTGCACGACGTCTCCGACATAAATGAAATCGCGGGTTTGATAGCCGTCACCATGCAGCACAATCGGCTCCCCGCGCCGGATGCGGTCGATAAACACCGAAATCACCCCCGAATAGGGCGACGACGGGTCTTGGCCCGGCCCATAAACATTGAAAAAGCGGAAACCCATCGACGGCACACTATGAACAAGGCCTGCGACCCGCGCATGCAACTCGCACCCCAACTTATCGGCGCCATAGGCGGTGCGGGGGGCCGGTAGGGCCGTTTCGGCAATCGGCAGAACCTCCTGATTGCCGTAGATGGCAGCAGAGGAGGCGTAGACCACCGGAACCCGGTTTTTCCGGGCGGCGTCGAAAACGGTAATCGCCCCGGTCAGGTTCACCCGATGGGTTCCCGCCCAATCTTCGACTGACCGTTGAACGGACGCGATGGCCGCCAAGTGAAAGCACCCATCGACGCCCGCCATTGCTTCGGATACGGCCTGCGCGTCGGCGGTATCGGCCACGATCAGGCGCACCCCCCTGGGCAGAACCTCTACCCGGCCCGAGGAGAGATCGTCGAGAACCGTCACCCGATGCCCTTGTCCAACCAACCGACCGACGAGATGGGAACCAATGAAGCCTGCGCCCCCGGTAACAAGATAATGCGCCATGATAGCATCCCCTTAAACTGTGGTGCCACCGTCAACGCAAATTACCCGCCCGAATTTATATAAATAAAATCAATGAGATGGGATTCTATGACCGGTGCAAGCTGCAACTGAAATGCAAAATGCGATGCAGGGCGTTCAGTATCGGCAAGCGCAGGCAAATATTGACGCGGAAAAACTTGGCATAAGGCTTGCTGTTTCCAATCAAAAGCTCAGTAAAGGGGCCGACAATGGGTCAGGAAATTTGGCTGCTCCTCGATAGCCGCGCGATGGGCGGCATCGAGCGCCATGTGGAAGTGCTGGCGACGGGTTTGGCCGCGCAGCAAGGCCCCCAGGCGCGCGTGATTTTTCTGCGTGATTTTGGACCGCATCCGCTGAAGCAGCGGTTGGACGCGGCGGGTTGCCCTTGGGAAGCTCTGCCAGACTCCCCTATGGCTTTGTTGACCGCGTTACGGCGGCGGCACCCCAGCGTGCTGCATACCCATGGGTATCGCGCGGGGATTCAGGGGCGGCTATCGGCCCGATTGGCGGGAATTCCGGTCGTATCGACCTTTCATGCGGGCGATCCTGGCGTGGGGCGGGTGCGGGTCTATCAAGCGCTGGATCGGCTCACCAGCCGCCTCGCGCCCCGGATCGCCGTTAGCCCGGCCATTGCTGCGCAGCTTCCGCAGCCCGTTGCGGTTCATCCCAACTTTGTCCCCGTCGCCGCCGAGATGCCCGCGCACCCTGCCCGGCCCCGGCCCCGGATTGGTTTTGTGGGGCGGCTTGCGTGGGAAAAAGGGCCGGACCGGTTCCGCACACTGGCCACCCAATTTCCCCAAGCGGATTTTTCCCTGTTCGGCGATGGCCCGCTTGCGGCCGAAGTGGCCCGCGACGCCCCATCCAATCTAACCCTGCACGGGTTTGCCACCGATATGGCGGCGGTCTGGCCGCAGCTTGATCTTCTGTGTATGCCGTCCCGGCATGAAGGCTTGCCGATGGCGGCCTTGGAAGCAATGGCCGCCGGTATTCCTGTGCTGGCTTTTGGCCTCGGCGGACTACCGGACTTGCTGGGGGAAGGGGCGGGACTGGTCGCCCCCCCCGACGATGAACCCGCCTTGGCCGCCCAGTTAGCCGCCTGGTTAGACGCGACCGAGGCGGCGCGGCAGGGGCTTGCCAGGGCCGCCCACGCGCGGGTTCATGCCCACTATGGGGTCGCGGCGGGCCTCGCCCGCTTACGTCCCTTCTATCAGCGCTAGCGCAATTCCCGATCAGGTGGAACACGCGCGACGACGCATTTGCGCGAAAACACTCTAGGCGGATGCAATCGGCTCCATCAGCAGCAGGGTCCAATCATCGCTGAGGTCGAGCGATTCAAGGAACTCGGTTGCGCGACGAACCGCATGCTCCAGTGGCAATCGTCTTAGCTCGTCAAGAACTGGGGCAAGCACCTGAAGCGCATCGTCGGTATCCCCCTTTGCTGCCGCCAGCGGCACCACCCCATCGGTGATGACGAGCAACCGGTCACCCGGTGCAAGATCGACCGCGACAGACTCATACTGCGGCGCTCGGATCAGGCCAATCAATGGGCCCGGCTGAGTATCGAGAACCTGGGACGTTTGCGATAAAAGAATCGGATCGGGATGGCCGCCATTGGTTATTTGAAGCCGCCCCGCCCCCAGCGGCTCGAGAATTAGCGCCGTCATCAGACATTCCTGAAGCAGCCGATCATCGGCCACCGTCGTTGCAAGACGCGCTAAAAGATCGGGCGGCGCCAGTCGATTTTCCCCCAAGCCGTGAACCAGACCGCGCATATACCCCGCCAGCGCATGCGCCATCAGTTTCGCTTGCAGCCCGTGCCCCATGACATCACCGACCAAAAGGCATTCCTGCCCCGACGCGGGATTGAGGGTCATGACCATGTCACCCCCGCCGACGGAAATCGGGCGGGTCGCCAAAGCGCAGCGGAAACCCCCGATTTCCGTCGGGGCCTGCGGGGCAATCGATTGGGTGAGGCGCGATTGCATATGCCCGAGCATCTGTGCCCGATCACGGCGGGCGCGGCCCAAGGCGCGCTCGACCGTCTTTAACAAGAGGCTGCGCGATACTGGCTTTTCAAGAAAATCGTCGATCCCCAGCCGTACGGCGCGCTCTTCGACCTCAGGTGTTCGCGCCCCCGAAAAAACGATAATCGGGATCGGCGGGCTGGAAGGATCGCGCGCCAATTGCGCCAATAGATCCAGCCCGGTGCGGTCGGGAAGATTAATATCGCAGAGCAATAGATCGGGCCGGGTCAGCTTGGTCAGCGCCTGTGCTTCCGCCGCCGTCGTGCAGCCCACGACATCATAGAACGGGATGAGCATCGATTCGTAGAGCCGCCGCAGCGTCGTCTCATCCTCGACCAACAGCAGCCGCAGACGCCGTCGGGCGAGATTGCGCGACAGTTGAAAGCGGTTCGGCGGCCCGGGCTGATAGAGATGGTCCGGGAAAAGCCGCCGGATCAGAAAGAGACCGTATCCGCCTTCCTCCACCGTATCCTCAAAGGGATTAAGGGCGGGGGTTTTGGCAATGGCGTCAAAGCCCAAAAAGGGTGCGCCATTGTCTTCAAGCTCAAGAGTCAGGGTATCAACAACCAGGGTCAGTCTCACCCGTAGTTCGGTCGCGGCGGGGGCGGCACTATGTTCGACGATATTGTTCACAATCTCGCTCGCGGCGGTCACGAGATCCTGGATCGGCCCGGGCGGCAGCGTCAGCCGACCGCAGGCCTCCTTCAAGGCGTCGCGAATGGCCCGGGCGGTGACGGGCGAAGCCGAAAAGGTTTGATTGAGCAGGTCCATCAGGCTGACCGTGCGGCCGGAGTGCGGGACGTCAGCACATTGGCCAAACTATCGCGAAAGGCGCGCGGTTCCCCCGCCAGTATACCCCCCCACACATGATGGGCGGCAGCAGCCCACGGGCGGGCTTCCTGAGCCAGCGCCTCCGCTTGCCCGATCTGCAGCCGGGCCGCGAGGCGCAACCGGTCGCGCCAATGGCACTTCACACGCGGCAAATGGCGGTCGGCAATCATCTTCAACGCCTCGTAACGGTGCCGACGGGCGGAGGTTCGGCTGCCGGGTCGCATAAGATAATCCGCCCCGACCAAACCGCTCCACGCGACGGGCCCGGCTTTGGCCAATGTTAACCAGAGATCCCAGTCTTCGCTGGAAGGAAGATCAGGATCAAACCCCCCCGCCGCCCAGAGTGCATCGCGCCGAGCCATCACGGTCGAGGTTCCCACAATATTGCGCCCGAGCAGGGTCGAGGCCGGCGACGGTAGCCGCGCGAACGCGCCGTTCGCGGGGGCCCTCATCCGCCAGTATTCATAACAGGTGCCGCGATCATCGCCATGAATCCCGACATGGCGATAGTCAGTAAAGCTCATCACCAGCGCAGGGTCTTTCCAATGCGCCTCGATCTGCGCCACCAGCTTTCCTGGGCGCCAGATATCGTCGTCATCGAGGAAAGCCACCAGCGGCGCCGATGCCTCCGCAAGCCCCAGATTGCGGGCCAGGGCGGGGGAGCTTACGTCCGCATTAATCTGACATAGCGCTAAGGGACCATGATAGGCCCGTAACCAATCGTCCGTCCCATCAGTCGACCCATCGTTAACAACGATCAGTTGGACGTTCTGAAGCTGCTGAGCTTCGATACTCGCAATAGCGCGCGCTAAATAATCCAAACAATTCTTCGTCGGCATAACGATAGAAACCTCAAATTCTACAGATATATTCTTTCTCATAAGGGCCTCCATCGCTTTAGCGGAAGTATACCTGCCAAACTGGCACTGTGTTTGCTCCTGCTAAAGCCAAGCGGCGTGATAACGCCCCTACTCGCGCAGGATATGCACCGCCTGTTGCAAGTCAGAGACCAGCAATCCTGCGATGGAGCCGACAATGAAAACCATAGGATATGTCCTGGCCGCCTTTCCCGTTCTCTCTGAAACCTTCATCGGCACCGAAATGCGGGCGATGGAACAACAGGGGCACCGGGTCGTGCCTATCGTCCTGACAAAAAACGATTTTCCAGGACAAGACGCGGACAAACCGCTGGTTGCGCGGGCCTTATACCTGCCCGACTTTCCGCATCAAGATGGGCTACAGGCGCTGCTTCGGCCCAGCCTAACTGCCGTGCGCGGGCTTGCATTCTGGATTGCACAATGCAAATCCCCCCGGCGCAGCTTGCTGTGGACCAGCTTGCGAATCGCCGCCCTGGCCCGCGCGACCGGGTGCGATCACCTACACGGGCATTTCGCCGGGCCAGCGGCAGCGCATGCAATCGTTGCCGCCCGCTGGATGGGCGTCCCCGTTTCCTTCACGGGGCATGGTCACGATATTTATGCCATCCGTGAGGATTTACCGGAAAAGCTACAGGCGACCGATGCCGCCATTGCCGTGTGTAATGATATGGCGGCAGAATTTCTGCGGCTTGCCCCGACGGCCGCCGTCTCGATGATCCCGTGCGGGGTCAATCCCAACCGGTTTCAGCCCGGCGAGCAGCAGGACAATGGCCGTTATCTTTTCATTGGTCGTTTGGTTGAAGCCAAGGGACTGGACGATCTTTTTCAGGCCCTGCATCAGATAAAAATGGCTCAACGGCAAACCATCGCGGTCGATATCATCGGCGACGGTCCGCTACGACAAGAGCTGGAGCACGAGGCCGCGCGCTTGGGTATCGCCGAGCAGGTTCGTTTCCTGGGCGCCCGGCCAAACCAGTGGATCGCGGCGGAAGCCCCCGCCTATCGTGCGCTTCTCTGTCCCTTCAAGCCCGCTCGCAATGGCGAACGCGACAGCGGCCCGGTGGTCGCAAAGGAAGCGATGGCAATGGGTCTGCCGGTTATCGCGACCCGGTTTATGGGATTCAAAGAAATGATCACCCCGGAAACCGGCGTGTTAGTTCCGGTTGGCGATCCTACGGCATTGGCCGGGGCAATTCTGACGTTTGATGCCCTCCCCGCCCTGGAACGGCATCGGTTGGGTCAGGCGGGCCGCGCGCGCTTACTCGCGCTGTTTACCGATACCGCCCAAGCCCGCGCGCTCTCCGCCGTCATCGAAAATCTACCCCAGCGGCGGCCTAACTGGGGCACCGCCGCAAAAGGGGACGCCGCATGAGCCGGGGAGAGGTTCTGCGCCAAATCCTCCCTTACGGCGCGGCGCTCGCTGTCAGTAAAGGCATTGCCTTTTTGCTGCTGCCGATCCTAACCCGGCACTTAACCCCCGAAGCCTTTGCCCGCTGGGATTTGCTCGCGACAGTGGCCGACATGGCGGGGCTAGCCCTTGGCCTGGGACTGGCAGAAGCCCTCTACCGATTTTCGCCGCAAAAGCCAGAGACCCCGGCGGCGCTTCTCGGTCTTGCGATCACAGCGGCGGCGGTCTGGTTGCTTCTGGGGCAGGGCGTGATTTGGCTGCTGCCCACCCTTCCTTTCGATTTGCCGCGCCCGGCCCTGCAAGCGCTTGCGGGGTCGTTGGCGCTGGTCGCCTGCATCGAAGTGCCTTTGGCGGCGCTGAAGTTCCAGGGTCGCAGCGGTCCGGTCGCGCTGATTATAGCAGGGCGCGCCCTGCTTCAGGCGGGGTTGATTTTGGGGGCACTTTACGGCGGGTATGGCATCGTCGGAATGGCGGTTGCGACGTTGATAACGGATTGTGTGATCGCGCTGATTTTGCTCGCGATGACCGTGCGCCACTATGGCCTAAACTTTACCATTACGGCGTGGCGCCCTGCCCTTGCCTATGGAACACCTGTTGCCGCCGGAGGGTGGGCGGGGTTCGTGCTGGGAAGCTGTGATCGTTGGTTTCTGGTTGGCGCAATTGCAGCGGCCAGCCTTGCCCATTATGCGCTTGCGGCAAAAATCGCCCTGGTTGTTGCCCTGGCGGCCCAGCCGTTTGGCCTTTGGTGGTATCCGCGCCGGATCGGTTTGGCCCAAACGGCATGGGGCCGAGACCGGAGTGCTGCCGCCGTCGGGGCCGGGTTGCTTCTTCTCATCTTAGCCGTGGCGGCGGCTATGCTTCTTGGTCCGTTGGTGATCGAAGCGATCACGCCCCCAGCCTTTCACGCTGCCGCCCGCTGGGTCGGACCGCTGGCGCTGGCGTTTGCCCTGCACGAAGCGGCAAGCCTCCTGAATGTTGGTAGCTATCTGGGGGTTACCGGCGGCAAGCCCTTTCTGATCAATTGGCTCGGCGCGTTGGTCGCCTTGGCGGGCTATAGTTTGATCCCGTTTTTGGGGGATCGATTGGCCCCGGAAGCAATTGCCATCGGTGCCACCCTCGCGGCTCACGGGGTTCGGATCGGGCTTTTCCTTTGGGTGGGCCGCACCCCGGCGCCGATACCCTATCCCTGGGTTGGCGTTGCTGGTTTTGCTGCTCTGGCAACCCTCCTTCTGGTGCTTATCGATAGTCTGGCCTTTGAGGGGATTGCTCGATGGGCGGTCGCGGCCCTCAGCCTCTCGGCCCTCGCCGGGGTTGGCGCGCTTCTCGCTTGGGGATGGAGCACCACCGCCACTCTGCCGACCGTCTCGGCACCGGGAGAGAGTTCATGACCCGTTGGCCGCCGATTGCCCTTGCCACTCTCGCGAGCGCTCTCGCCGTAGCGCCGCTCCTAGCGCTGCCGCATCCTGCCGTGATGTTGGGGCTTGCCGTTCTGTTGCCTGCGGCGGTTCTGGCGACGCGCATTCCTTTCTTCCTCTGCCTTGGGTTTGTCGTCTTCTCCTTTTTCCGGATACACGAAGCGTTTCCGGTTCTCATGCCGTTTCGCATTCCGCAACTGCTGGCTATTCCGACCTTGGGCGTCTTGGCGTGGCACATCATCGGAACGCGTCAAATGAAGCCCTATTGGTCGCGCGAATTATCCTGGTTCGCCGCGTTCTTCGGCCTCGTCACGATCGGCGTGGTCGTCGCCAGCAATCGACCGATCGCATTGGCCTATTGGACCGCAACCTACGTTAAAATCGGCATTATGACGCTCGCCATCGCTTGGATGACGACCGAAGCCACTCATTTCGCGCGTGCCTCTCGAATCTTGGTTCTGGCTGGGCTCGCCGTTTCCTATGTTACCCTATCCAACAAAATAAACGGCATTGGGTTGGTGGAAGGAACGCGCGTTACAATTGGGCGCGAGATGCAATCGGTGTTGGGCGACCCGAACGATTTATCGCTGGTGCTGCTGTTTCCGCTGGCCTTCGCGGTCTCGCTCGGCACCACGCGCGGCGTTAGCCTGTTTTGGCGGTTCTTTGGGATCATCGCCCTTATCGCCATCGTTTCAGCCATTATCGCCACGCAGTCGCGAGGTGGTTTGCTGGGGATCATGACGGTTTTTGGTCTGTTCGGGCTGCGGATCGTCAAGTCCAAAGCGCTGCTCATCAGCATTGGCGGGCTCGCAATGTTGGTTCTGTTTGCCGTTGCGGGGATCTCGGATCGGGCATCGGGTGGCGCGGCCGAAGATGGGATTGACGAGTCGGCCATGGGCCGGATTTACGCCTGGGGCGCCGCCTTTCATATGGCCGTGGAGCGCCCGCTGACGGGCGTTGGTCTCGATAACTTCCTCAGCAATTATTTTTTCTACAGCAGCCATTGGGACGGCCTGAACCACGCGGTGCACAGCACTTGGTTTGGCGTTTTGGGGGAAACGGGGTTCCCTGGCCTTATTGTTTTTGTTGGCATGATCGCAACCAGTTTACGGTCGGCGACCAAATCCTCCTTGCGCCTAGACGCCACCAACGCCCCGGCGGACGCGCGCGCTATGGGCCGGGCACTCGTTGCAGGGCTGGCCGCCTGCTGTGTTTCGGGAACCTTCCTCACGCAAGGGTTCACTTGGCCGTTTTACATCCAGATCGCCCTGACGGCGGCCTTGACGCGCTATACCGAGATGCAGACTGCAAAGGCCGCCCCGCAAGATGCAACAGAGCTAGAAGGTTCCTCGGAAAAATCTCTTTAAAATCATAGCAATAACTCTGGCCCGCCCGCTGCATCAACCAAAAGCAGAATAAGGGAGGACCCCATGACAACACCCCTCGTCTCCTCGTCTCACACGTTGCGCACCTGGGCCCGGCATTCCGGCCATCCTGCCGCAAAACTGGTGCGCACCCTTCGGCGAACGGTTCTAACGGCGCATCTGCCGGTCATCCCCGGTGTGCATCGCGGTCTTTGGACCCTTTGGCATGCCGGTCGAGGACTGTTGACCACCCTCACCCGGGTTCTTTGGTGGACCCCGATGTTTCGGGCACGGCTTGAAGCGGGCAGCGGGCGCCATCTTTATCTCTACGGCGGTTTGCCGCTTGTCCTCGGCCCGGTCCGGGTCAAATTGGGGCCAGAATGCCGACTGTCTGGTCAAGTCACCATAACAGGCCGCACCCACGGCCCGGCAGGGGCCCCTTCACCCTATTTGATCGTCGGGCGGAATGTCGACATCGGGTGGCAAACAACCCTCGCCGTTGGCCGCAAGATCGTGATTGGCGACGATGTGCGCTTAGCGGGACGGAACTTTCTGGCGGGATACCCCGGTCATCCGCTCGATCCCGACGCGCGGGCTCGGGGGTTGCCCGATACCGAAGATCAGGTTGGCGATATCATCTTGGAACGAGGGGTCTGGCTTGCGACCGGCGTCACGGTCAGCGCGGGGGTTCGGATCGGACGCGGCACCGTCGTTGCGGCGGGCAGCGTTGTAACCCATGATCTGCCGCCTGGGGTTCTGGCGGCGGGCGTCCCGGCCCGGGTCATCCGTCCGCTTACCGCCGACCGGCCCGCATCATGAGCCGGGATCTGCTGATGTTTGGCGAAGATTGGGGGGGGCTGCCGTCCAGCACCCAGCATCTTGCCAAGGCCCTTCTTGCGGGTGGGGACCGTATCCTATGGGTCAATTCCCTCGGGCTACGCCGCCCCCGCCTGAGCGATGGGCGGCGCCTGCTGACGAAACTGGCCGCCGCAACGCGTGCCCGCGCGCCTGCGCCCGTTTCGACCGGGCCACGCCCCCACCGGATTCTGGCCCCGGTCGCGCCGCCCGTGCCGCGCCCCGGGTTCGAGAGGGCTGTCGCGGGCCGCTGGCTGGCCCGCCAAATCCGCCGCGCCTTGCTGGAGAGCAATCTGGCGGCCCGCCCGATTTTTTGGACGTCGCTCCCGACCGCGACCCCGGTTCTCGATCATCTCTCGGTTTCAGCCACCGTTTACTACTGCTGCGATGATTTTAGCGCGCTCGAGGGGGTCGATCATGCCGCCGTCACGGCATATGAGGAAGAATTAGCCCATCGGGCCGACCTTATTCTCGTCAGCAGCCCCGACCTTGCCGCGAAGTTCCCCAACGCGAAAACCCGCGTGGTCTTGCACGGGGCGGATACCGAGATGTTCGGAACGCCACAGCCCTGCCCGGTCGATGTTCCGACCGACCGGGCCACGGTCGGTTTTTACGGCAGTCTCGCCGGTTGGATCGACTGGGATTGGCTGGGTGCGCTTGCCCGCCTTTTGCCGGACTGGGAGGTGCAGTTGATCGGCCCGGCGAAGCCCGAAAGCGCTCAGGCGCTGGCGCGTCTCGCCAAGCTTCCGAATGTGCGTCTGCTCGGCCCGCGCCCCCACGCGGCCCTACCCGCCTATGTCCAGGCCTGGACCGCCGCCCTCTTGCCCTTCCGCGACACTGCGCAAATCCAAGCCTGCAATCCCTTAAAACTGCGGGAGTACCTCTCGGCCGGGACACCCTGCATTGCCACCGACTTTCCTGCCGCCCGGGCCTATTCCCCGGAAGCGCACATTGCCCGAAGCGTGACGGACGCGGCGGCCTATCTGCGGGGCCTTCAAAACCTTCCGGCGGATCAGGCGGTGCGGGCGGCGCAGGCGCGGCAACACCGGGTAGCAGGGGAAAGCTGGGCGGCCCGGGCCGCAATGATCCGCACCTACCTGGATGCCCTGCAATGAGACCGCTCGTGTCACTTCTGCTGGCGGCCTGGGCGGGCGCGAGTGTGGCGGCGCCGTTGCCGCTCTATCGGGATCAGCCTTTCCCCGTGGACGCTGCCGCACAGGATATGCTGATCACCGGCGTTAATCACGCGCCCCAGCCGGTCACGCTTATTCTAAGGCTCGATGCCGCCGACTCGGTTAATTACCGTAGCCGGGTCAATGAAGAACGGCTGCTGCCCCCGGGGCCCTTTTCACTGCGCCTTCCGGCGGGGTCGATAAAGCGCTCCAACGGCCAACCCTTTGATCTCCGGCAAACCCAAAGGCTGTTTTTGTTTACAGAGCCAGCCGGTGCCGTCGATGCCGATATCGCGCTCGTGCCTGCCCCACCGCGCTTTGCCGGGGGAATAGCGCTTGACGCTGGCCCGGCGGATCAGGCGCCAGCCTTGGGTTTTGAGCGTCTTGCCCCCGACGACACCCGCCTTGCCGGAACGCGTTTGGTTGCCGTTCGGCGGGCAGGGAGCGAACGCCTGTTGGCCGATGGGATCGTTGGTATTGATCGCCTAACCCTCCCCGTGCCGCCGGGGCGCTGGCATCTAAAACTCTGGCTGGAAGATCCGGGCGAGTGGGAAACCCTACCCCGGGTTTTGGTCCGAACCATCTCGGTAAATGGTGAAATCGCCGATCAGCGCAATGCGCGTTTGGAGGATTGGATTTCACGCCGTTATCTCGCCCCTGGGGCGCGCGATAGTCCCGCCCTTACCTCGGCCTCGGAGGCTTTTCTGGCGCGGCGGGGTGATCCTGTTGAGGCGTTCGTCACCACGGCTGGAGAGCCGGTGACGGTGAGTTTCGAAGCGCCCACCCCTGTCTATCTTGCGGGGCTTACCCTGGTTCCCGCAACCACCGAGGGGCAGGCCGCCCGTGCGCAGCTTGATCGGCAGCGGGCAGCGGCCTTTGATGCGGACTGGCCCGTCTGGTCACAAACCGCTCCCGCTATCGCCTGGGCCGACCCGCAGCTTGCGCGCGGCGAATCTCGGCGCCTGCGGTTAACCTTGCCGCCTGGCCGTATTCCCCTTGCCGTGGAACCGCCCGCCGCCGCCGAGGTTCAAGCTTGGGAAACCCGTTGGACCTTGGACCGGGTGCAAGCGGCCAGCCAACTGCTGATCCCTACAGCCCGGAATCTGGTGCCACTCGGTACGCTAGAGGGCCGGATAGACGGGCCCCCGCGTGAGATTACCTTGTGGCTAACGGCGAAAGCCGATGCTGCGCCGGGCCGCTATTCGCTTCGGCTGCGTTTTGTCGATCAAACGACCCAAGTCCTGCCGTTCCATATTCTGCCCGGCCAGCTTGGGGCAGCAGAACCCCGGGTTGGGCTATATCTTGACGATGCACCGTTGCAGGTCTGGCGGGCCGAGGTGGGGGAGGATCCCAGTGACGCCCAGTACCAATGCGATGCAGAGTTTCTGCGCCGTTTAGGCCTGATTACCCTCGCCCCGCCCCTCGATCTGCGGCGCCCCGAGCGGATCGCCCGCCTGCTGGCGGCTAGTTCCCCCCCCTGGCTTGCCTATGCCGGGTTGAAGCGGACCCTGGCGGCAGAAGGGATCGAGGGGAGCCTAAGCCGCGTCAAAGCGCTCGATGAGTATATTGCCGAGGGCTTACAGCACGAGATTTTCTGGAGCGTCGCCGACGAACCGTCGAACCCCCAGCATGGGGTGGATGATCTTGCGGCAGCAGAAACGCTGCGCGGGGCCTACCCCGATCTTCGGCTGGCCGCACATCTGAATGCACCCGCCGACCGGGCATTTTTACCGAAACTCGATATGGCGCTGGTTAATCAGGGTTTTGGCCTTGACCGTACCACCCTGCGCATGACACGCGCGGCGCTGACCCGGCCGAATGCCCATCTTTGGATCTATAACGCCGACCATCCGCGCTTAGCGGCGGGCGTTTGGCGCTGGCTGACCGGGGCGGATGGCTATCTGCAGTGGCACGGCCAAATGCCGACCGCCGATCCCTTCGACCCCACCGACGGGCGGGAGGCCGATTTCACGCTTCTCTTGCCCCGGCAAACAGCCTGCCCGGCTCTACCGGGCATCGATGCCCGGCTTCTCGACCTTGCCGAAGCTGTGCAGGACAGCCGGTGGATCGCTACCTTGGCCGCGACGGATACGCCCACCGCGCAGCGCATTCTGGCGGATGTCCGCGATCACTTGGGCGACCGCTGGGGGGCTGCCCGCACCACCGCGACGCCGCAATTTTTCGAGAGTTTCCGCGACCAAGCCCGGCAGAGCTTGAAGCCCTAAGACGACAGGCGCACTAATCTTAAATGGCACGCCGCTTGATGAGAGAGTGGCGAAAGCTCGGCTGCTGTGGGAGATGCGCCATGATGAATTGCAGAATGCACATACCCATGCCCCCTTTGGGGCGCGCGGCGTTGCTGATCGTTGCAATCTGCATTTCAGGCTGCGCAAGCCGGAGTCCGGTGGAGATGATCCCCCCCGGCGTACGGGCGACGCTGCAGCACGAGGATCGCACTAATCAACCGAGTGGCCCTGTCAGCGTCGAAACCATGCTCGCCAAGGCCCGTGGGGAAGCGCCGTCGTCGGCGGCCCCAAGCGCCCCGCCAGCCCAAGCGCCCCGCAAAATCACGCTGCGTTTCGAACAAAACGCCCCTGCATTGCGCGAGGAAGAAGCCCAACGGCTTGCAGGCGCGCTGCTGGTCTTGCGGATGCAACCTAGCCCGATGACAATCGCTTTAGGTCCGGTTGGCGGCGCGAAAACGCCCGGTGCGATGGCCTTGATTGTCCAACGTCAAAACAATCTTCGGGGCCGAATGCCCGCCGATCTGATTGCCCGAACAGAGTTTCGCTATAGCCCGGCCCTCCCGCCGGATAGTGCCGTTATCAGTGCGGGCACGGGAAGCAACGAATGACGGCCCCCCTTGCCCTTCCCCGCCGCTCGGTGGGGGATATTCTGCACTTGATCGTTTCGGCGGCCTGGTACCGCCGGTATCTTTTATGTGTGCCGGTCGTGGTGATGCCGCTGCTGGCGGGCGGCGTCAGCCTGTTGCTGCCGAAAAGCTATGACGCGCGCATGGTGATGCTGGTGCAGGAGCCGGCGAAGCTAAATCCGTTTTTGAACGATCTTGCCATTGGCCCCAACCTCAAGGACCGCAAGGAGGGGCTGATCTCGTTGCTGCATAGCGAGCATATCTTGGGCGCCGTTGTCGATGATCAGAAGCTTGTCTCCCCAGATTCATCGCCAAGGGTGCGGGACGATGCTATTCGGACGCTCTCGGGCAATCTTACGGCCCGCACTGTCGGTGGCGACCTGATTGAACTTAAATTGAAGGGACAGTCGCCCAAGGGGCTGGACCGGATCCTGGCGAGCATTGCAGACCGTTTTGTGGATAGGCTGTTGGCCCCCGAACGCTCGTCCATTGAAGGCTCTGTCACCTTCCTCGACCGGGAAATCGCCGAAAAGCGGCGGCTTCTGTCCAGCGCCGAAGATGAGCTGGCGACCTTCAAACAAAAAAACGCCGACAAACTCCCTGAACTCTATACCGCCAATGTTCAACGATTAACGGGCCTCCAACGCACGCTCGAAGAAAAGCAGTTTGACCTAAGCGCAGCGCAGGCGGCGTTTGACGATCTTCGGTCCCGCTTGGCCAGTACCAATCCGGTTATCACCAAGATGGAAGAACAGATCGTACAAGTCTCTGGCGAAGTCGCGCTTTTGCGGGCACGCTACACTGACGATCATTCGGATGTTCAGGCGGCACTTCGCAAACTTCGGCGGTTAGAGGATGAGCGCCGGGCGCTCATCGCCGCCGCACAACAACTCAGCCCAGAAGATGTGGAGCGGGCGATTGATCAGGTCGCGTCAAACGCGACCGCATCGGGACGGGCCGCTGCCCCGCTGCTGGTATCCCAGATGCAGCGGCTTGAAGACGCCCGAACCCGGCGGGATAGTCTTACCCGCGAAGTAGAAGGGCTAAAACAGTCGGTTGCTGACGCCAAGCAATCGGTAGCGGATTATGGCGCCATCGAGCTTCAACAAAAGCGGTTAGAGCGTGCTGTCTTTGCCGCTCGCGAAACCTATGACAGTCTCGCCAAGCGCTATGATATGGCCCGCATCACCGGCGCCCTAGGCCGCTTTGAGGGGCCGGAGCGCGTGAAAATGATCGATCCGCCGACCGAGCCCTCGGCGCCAACAACCCCGCCCGCCATTCTATTCATTTTGGCTGGGATCGCTGGCGGGATCGGCCTCGGGGCGGCCCTGGCCTTCTTAGCAGAACTGGCCGATAGCAGCCTAAGGCGGCGCGAACAGGTGGAAATTGGGTTAGGGGTGCCACTCCTCAGCCGCTTACCGCGCCTCACTTCCCCCCAATAGCCACTATAGAATAGGCGGCGCGTTAGATAATTGGTTGACTGGTAACGGCGGACATTAAGGGCCTAACCTGCCTGCCAGTCTCATCATGACGTCCATCCGCTCGTGAAAGATGGCCACGATCAGCGCAGGCCCAGTCTCGCGCGGCAGGCAAAATACGTAATGATGTTCGCAGTGGGCCATCCGCAGGGCCGGAAAGAGCGCGCTCATGTCCTTGAAAGCGCCCTGCCCGGCAGCGAGGCGCCCGATACCCAGTTCCAAGGTTGCGATATAGCGGCGTGCTTGAACTGCACCCCAGTGAGAGCGCGTATAGCGGACAATCGCGCGGAGATCGGCTTCTGCCGCCGCTGTAAGGACGTAGGCGCTCACGCGCCGCGCTCGGTCAGCTCTTCATCCAGAATTTCGCCGATACTTTTGGCCGACAGGCTTCCGGTGAGGCCCGCGTTGATACGGCGTTCGAGCACGGTTTTAAGGTCCTGCCAGGCTTGATCGGCGTCGGTATCGCCGGGAAATAGGCGTTCCAAAGCGTATTGCTTGATTGTTTTACCCTGTAAGGCCGCCAGAGCTTTCAGGCTTTTATGTTGATGTTCCGTTATGTCGATGGTCAAACGGCTCACGGGATACCTCCCCTCAATTCACGTACCCCCACATTAGCACATATGCGGGTTTTGGACTATTGCCCGCGACTAGCCGACTATCCTACGACAAATGCCCCAGTTCAGTTTTGCGGTGGACGTGAACATCATATTCCACGTTAAGTGGAGAGAAAAAATTTATTTAAATCAAAGCATAACGGGACAAACTGGAGGCGTTTTGTTAGGGTTCGCTGCTCCTCGCTGTGACGCAGAATCAAGGCGTTATCTCCTCCCCTTTCACATGGGAAACCGGCGGGATGCCTACGAAAAGCGGC
>NZ_NOXS01000015.1 GCF_002251735.1 Elstera cyanobacteriorum
TCCTTCGGGGCGCCGATTGCATTTTGGGGGTCCGTCATCCCCAGGGTCTCTAAGCGGACGTAATACTCCTCCTCAGTGTACAGTTTGCGACCGTGATACATTGCCCATTTCGTCACGGCTGCGCAACATGAAAAACGCAATAAAAACAGATACTTAACCCGTGAAACATCCAAAAGCCGATTCACTCAAGCGAATCAAGGGTGAACAGCCCGACTCTTCAGATTCGACTCGCAGCCGCTTTTCGTAGGCATCCCGCCGGTTTCCCATGTGAAAGGGGAGGGGATAACGCCTTGATTCTGCGTCACCGCAGCGCGGCTTGAGAGGATGTGATGTAAGGTTCGCCTCACAGGCTTAACCGTTGTTATCACTGGTGTTTCCGTTCCGAGTTAAAGTGATTTGCGATGGGTGAGCGCGCTCGCGCCACCATCGAGCTCGAGGGCGGCCGTCAGCCAGGGGCAGAACGTTTGCTTCAGCNGGATAACGCCTTGATTCTGCGTCACCGCAGCGCGGCTTGAGAGGATGTGATGTAAGGTTCGCCTCACAGGCTTAACCGTTGTTATCACTGGTGTTTCCGTTCCGAGTTAAAGTGATTTGCGATGGGTGAGCGCGCTCGCGCCACCATCGAGCTCGAGGGCGGCCGTCAGCCAGGGGCAGAACGTTTGCTTCAGCAGCAGCCCAAGGCGCCGCGCTTCCTCAAAATCCCACGCATCCAGCAGCTGGGTGGCAGCCAACTGAAGGGGAAGCGGCGGGTGGCAACCAGGTTCCAGCAAGGCAAGCTGAACGCTCTTGCTCCAGCGCTCAGGCTCGAACGATGCCTGGAGCGTGGCGGATGCGTCGATATTGCCATTATCGCGTCGCGCGGCGGTCAGGGCGATCAGGATATGGCCAATCTGGCGTAGGCTATGCTGATCCTCCTCAGAAACACCAAGGGTCGAACAGGAACCGGCCAAAGCCAGGTCGTAGTCGCTGGCGATAACCCCCGGATCACTGACCCGCAGCATTTGGGACGGGCTGAGTGCGAAAAACTGATGAAGGGCGGTCATTAGGGCATTCCCAGGGCTGGCGATAATTCAAAGCAACGGGTCGCTTGAAATTCTAAAGGCGAGGGCAGCAGGTCGATCAGTCCGGTGCCGACGCACGGTGGAATGATCCACGAGGGTTTCGGGCGGGCGGCTTCGATGGTCGCGCGCAGACTGCGGCCCATGCCGGATAGGTTCGGACGCTGATGGCGACAGCGTCGCGGCGGCGGTGCCGCGCCCTGGTCGTCGTCATAATCGCCCCAGCGCTCGAGATGGTAACGGGCAGGCGGGATCCAGGCGACCCGTTGGCCAAGCGCAGGCGGTACGTTCTTCACCCACAGATACCAGCTAAAGGCCGTCTTGGTCTTAGCCTTTCGCAGGAGCGTGTCCTTCCGCAGCGGCACCCGTTCGGCAAAGTGCGGGATCACCGTGGGCGGACTGTCGGCAAAGGCGCATTGATAGCGGCGGACGCCCTCGGTGTAGCGCGACGGCCAGAATAGGGCGACCAGAACTCGCGAGGACCACATGGCGCGGTCCCAGAACGGCAGTTCGCGCCCGCCGAAGGGCGTGTTGCAAATAGTCCCATCGATCTCGGTCAGTGGCGCCTTCAGATAGTCGGCATCTGATTGCAAGCCCCGTTTTGCAGAAACCATTGCGGAACGCGCAAGGAGCGACGAAAAAAACCAATAACTACAAGTGTGTTCTATCCCTTAATAGCGTGCATATGTTATTATGGTTATCATTTTTTCAATCATCATTAATTATGGGCGATTCCTCAGCGGTTATAAAGCGGAATAAACCTGTTTAGAACCGCAAAAGTGATAATACTAAATTATTCGGCTCGAAATTAAGACTCGAAGAACCCGCGCGAACCTTTGGCGACGCTTCAGCGACATCATCATCAATGGACGGGGCGGGCTTCCGCGCGGGGGCGCGGCTTGGCGCCGCTGCCAGTGAATCGACGGCAACGCTAGGGACGGGCAAGGTGGCCGCCCGGCGGGCAATCGCGGTATCGACCGAGACGATCCGATTGCCAAAGGCGGGCATAACTTGGCTTTACAACCATTGCCGAAGGATATGGCCGTCACCAGGGTTCCGGCGCTCAGCGAGGAGGACGCCCAGTTCGAGTTCCAAAATCGGGGTCTAAGTAGCAACGGAACAGAAAACCTACACAAGGTTTGAGCTGCCGACAGTGGCAAAGCGCGTGCTTGCCGAGCCAGTAGAAGAGGTGAGTGCGGACAGGCCGGGTTCGGGTTTTCGGGGATGAAAGCGGGCGCTCGTTCTGTGGCAAATATCCATTGCTATCGCTATTAGCGTTCGCCAGGTAACTCCACTCCCTGGTCAAGCTGGGAGTGGAATGGTCTTGAAAATGTCGGCGAACTAGGTGGCGCTCTGCCGTGCCAGCCAGTTTAAGACTGTCTGGTTAGTTTCCTCCGGCTTTTCCTCCTGGATCCAATGGCCACAATCGAGGCTGACTATGTCAACATTGGGCACGAAATCTGCTAGTTTTTCAAATTTCGGGATGACATCTTGGTCGCCATAGATCATGAGCGTCGGCTGACGAACGATGGGGTCCACATCGCCCAAAAGGTGCCAATTACGGTCTAGGTTCCGGTACCAGTTGATGCCGCCCGTGAATCCGGATTTCTCGAAAGCAGAGATGTAAACAGCCAGTTCGTGATCGCTCATTACGGGCTCGCCGAGCGCTGTTTCGGCCTTTGCGAGATTGATCATGGCCATGCCGGGTTCGGGCGCCCGAAGGGGTACGTTTTTCCGGTATAGGTTGCGAAGGAAGTGGGCCGCATTCTTGTCCAGAATGGCGTCCGCGACGCCTGGCTGTCGGTTGAAATGCACAAAGTAATAGTCGCTGCCCAGGATCTGTTCCAGAAACTCAATCCACGGCGCTTCGCCACGCTCCTGATAGGGCAAGCTCAGATTGATCAATTTGTCGACCCGGCTGGGATGCAGCAAGGCCAGCCCCCAGACTACCGCCGCGCCCCAATCGTGACCGACAAAGGTCGCATCCTGATATCCGTAGTGATCGAGGAGGGCGACGAGATCGCCCGTAAGGTGTTCGATGTCATAGGCCATTACCTCGTCCGGACGCGACGAGTTACCGTAGCCCCGCTGGTTTGGGACGATGACATGGTAGCCCGCAGCGACAAGTGGGGGCACCTGGTGACGCCAGGAATAGGCGTGCTCCGGCCAGCCGTGGCAGAGCACAATGGGCCTGCCTCCGTTTTTGCGGCCAGCCTCGAAAACTTCGAGGTCAACGCCGTTGACCGGAAGAAGGGTGGCTTTGGAAAAATTCAATGTATCGAGCATCACTTACTCACCTTGTTGACATGTGCTGTCCCCGCCTAAAGGAAAACGGTGCCAAAATTCGTCACCTTTGTATGGCAGTGAACCCCGATGAACGCCCGCCTCCGACAAGACGCCATCGTGCGCAGCCTTCGCCGCAATGGCACATCGACTCTCGCCGAGCTTGCTGAGGCAGTTGGCGCGTCCAGACGCACGGTGCTGCGTGACATCAGCGCGCTGCGCGACCACGGCTTCGTCATCTATTCCGAACCGGGGCGTGGGGGCGGCCTGCAACTGGACCCACAATCCGTTCAGACCACGGCTCGGCTCTCGGTCGCCGAAGTTTTTGCGCTGCTCATCAGCGTCACATCCATGCGTGCCGCCGGCAGTCTCCCCTTCTCAGGTCTGGCCGATGCCGGTCTTGCCAAGATTGAGAGCGCCTTGCCCCCCGACAAGTTGCGGGATCTGCAGCGGATATTGACCTGCTTGCATGTCGGGCGGCTGTCCCCGCTGGTCGATATCTCGGACATGGGGACGATGGACCCTCTGCTGCTGCCGGCTTTCGAGGTTGCCTTTCTCCGACAGAGGCGGTTGCGCTTTCAATACCGTGACTCGAAGGGAGCCGTTACTAGCCGAAGTGTCGAGCCGCAGGCCATGCTGATCTTGCCACCACTTTGGTATCTGGTGGCCTGGGATCCGGCGCGCGAGGGGTTTCGCCATTTTCGCATGGACCGGATCGGCAGGCCAGAAGTCGAAGAAGTCGCAACTTTTCAGCGACGCCATGTAGCGTTCGAGGGTCACGTTCGCCCGGTTCGTGATTTGTCGCGATGAACCGCGCCGGGTTTGCCGGAGGCTTGAATTCAATATTTACGCGGCCATGGCTTTGGATTCCAGAGCTGCGTAGAAGTTGGTCTCGGCTTCTGCGGGTGGAATGTTTCCGATTGGCTCGAGCAAGCGTCGGTTGTTGAACCAGTCGACCCATTCCAGCGTGTCGTATTCGACGGCCTCGACGCTGCGCCACGGGCCGCGACGGTGGATGACCTCGGCCTTGAACAGCCCGTTGATCGTCTCGGCCAGTGCGTTGTCGTAACTGTCTCCGACGCTGCCGACCGAGGGTTCGATACCAGCCTCCACCAGCCGCTCGGTGTAACGGATGGACAGATATTGAGACCCACGGTCGCTATGATGAACTAGGCCCATGGCCTTGGCGGGGCGGCGGGCATGGACGGCCTGTTCCAAGGCGTCGAGCACGAACCCTGCCTGCGCCGAGGTGCTGACGCGCCAGCCCACGATCTTGCGGGCATAGGCGTCGATGACGAAAGCCACATAGACGAACCCTTTCCAGGTGGCGACATAGGTAAAATCCGACACCCACAGCCTGTTGGGTGCGGGTGCCCGGAACTGCCGGTTCACCTTGTCCAGCGGGCACGGGGCTTTCTTGTCGGGGATCGTCGTCCTGTGTGGCTTGCCCCGGATGATGCCCTGGATGCCCATACCCTTCATCAGCCGCGCGACCGTGCAGCGGGCGACATCGAACCCCTCCCGTCCCAGTTGCCGCCAGACCTTCCGCACGCCATAGACCCGCCAGTTCTCCTCGAACACGCGGCGGATCTCTGGCTGTAGCGCCTCGTCCCGGCGAGCACGATCCGACAGCCGTTCTGGATCGGATCGTCCAGCCAGATGATTGTAGTATGTGGATGGGGCGATCGGCAGCACCCTGCAGATCGGCTCGACCCCGTGCGCATCACGATGCGCATCAATGAACGACACCATCACTTCGACCGGCGGTCGAGCTCCGCCATCGCAAAATATGCTGACGCTTTGCGCAGAATCTCGTTCGCTTGGCGCAACTCACGGTTCTCCCGCTCCAGCGCCTCCATCCGCTCGGCCATCTCCGTCGGGAGGCCAGACCGTCGGCCGCTGTCTACTTCCGCTTTCTTGACCCATTCGTTCAGGGTCGGCGCTGAACAACCGATCTTTGCCGCGATCGACAGGATCGCCTGCCACCGTGAGCCGTGCTGGCCCTCGTTGTCCAAAACCAGCCGAACCGCGCGCTCGCGAACCTCAGGCGAAAACTTGTTCGTCGTCCTGCTCATGATGCTCCATCCTAATCAAGAGTTGGAGCCTCCGGCAAACCCGGCGCGGTTCAGGTTGCCTGCGGGTGATCTCTCAATCGGGTTGTGGCCTGTGTATTAAAGCTAAAAGGCTGGCGTAGCTGTATCCGACAGTCGTTGACGGTTGACGTACGTAAATTGATGCACTAAGTATTCAATCGTAGTCCAAGGACGGGTGAGCGGAAACGCGATAGGGCTACCGTGCCGACTAACCCTCGGTTCCTCAGTGGGGATGTAAAACGGTCTCGTACGAAACGCAAGTTTCACGGATAGGCCCTGCGGGGCCTATTTTCGTTTGGCTTCCCCCACAGAAAAGATCAGGTATGTTAACGCTTGATCGTTCGTAGCTCGCCCGCTCGGAGAGGGCTTTTAGTAAAAGTGCTGTTTGCAAGATTTACGAATGATACTGGAGCAGCGCGTTGTGTCATACCGACTTTTGGGTAGGCACTTTGAACGTGCATGAGTAGATCGAAATCGTCAGATTTTGTAGCCTTCAACATATTAAAGAAACAAACGTACGGATCGCCCAAATGGGGGAGCAAGTTTGAACGAAGAAAGAAAAAGTTGGATTGTCTTGTATGATAAACTGTTTGACCCGGTAGCCCCCGGATTAAGGAGGGCAAAAACTGAGAAAAGGCATATCGCGCAATCGAAAATGTTCGCCGTTCCCCATCGTGGTGATAGTGCCAATCAGGCGTCAGTGACGGATCATACGCATCAGTAAAGACATGACAGCCGAAGCGAACCTCTATCGTAACAGCCCGTTTAGTAACAGGTAATGATAGACGCATGGGTCGAAGATGAGATAGGCCATAAGTTATTCCATCTATCGTCTTATTTTTGAACATTTTCTAAATTCCCGTCCCGGAACACAACATAAGTTAATTTGTTTTACGCAACAGTGCGGCTCAACGTCAATTATGTGCAAATGTGAACAGAGACGGCTGTAGCACTGGCGATATGAATTGCTGACGTTATATTTACCAAAAATTAACCCGCATACCGGGGAATCCCGTTGCCAAGACCTGCACATAACATTGGTTAATACAACCGAACGATTGACATATCAGCTACGCGCTTAACGCTCCATCCCGCCATCGCGCTGCCGCTCACGCTCCTGCTCGCGCTTGTTGGTTTCGATCGCACCGCCCGTCCCAAAATGCAGCCCGCCGCTGCCGATTTCGTAGATACCCGACAGGATTTGGAGCGGATTGCCCGTGGCCACGCCGGTTGCCAGCTTCATAGAGCCTAAAGCCAACTGTCGGACCTTCGCCGTATCGGGCTCGATCTTGGTGGCGATCACCATTGTCGCCCGCGTCACAGCGGACTGAAGGGCGGTCTTTGGCAGGTTCTTCAACGAATTGAGGACGCCCCGGCGGGCGAGCATCAACTCGGGCGTATCTTTCATCTGAAGCGAGCGCGCCTTCTCGCCAGCCTTACGGTACCGCTCAAGGGCACTGGCGACAGCGGCATGCAGGTCTTTATCCTGGGCAGGCGTGCGACGCTCGGCAAACTGCTGGGCGCGGGCAGCCCATTGGCCTTGGTCGGTCGTGGCCTGACGTGACGACATGGCACGCGCTGCATCGACGATGCGCTGCTGCTGGGCGCGCATATCGCCAACGGCACGCTCGCCGTCGGGGGTGAGCGCGTGACCCTGGCCCGCCCGGATCTGACGCATCGCCTCCAGAAGCGACTGGCCGACCTGCGGACGATGCGGGTCAAGTTCGCTGTAGAGGAGGGTGGAGACCTTGTCGCCCTTGCGTTCGGCCAGCAATTGCAACGTCGCCTCGTTCGGCACTTCCTGTTTTGCGTACAGAATTGTGGTCGACTTCGCCGCCCGCGACAATTGCCCGGTGGCGGTCTCGCGGTCGACGCCATAGCCCAGCAGCACGATGGAGTGATCAAGCCGCAGGGCATTGGCTTCGCCCGCCCCGAGCGCATAACCATAATCCCAGCCCGTGTGTTTCGTCGCATCGAAGACGCCGATCCGGCCGCTGCTCTCCTCCTTGAAGGCAACAAGGGGTCCGTCAATCGCCTCGACCCGCGCGAAGTCACCGGCGGCGATACCATCCCGCTTGGCATGCGCCTTGAACAGGATACGGTCACCAACGGCAAGCGCCCGTGTGGTCTCGCCCTGCGGCACCATCACCTCATCGCCAAGCTGGCCAAGCGCTTTGAGATCAGCGCGGGCGGCGAGGTTGATGTCGCCTGCCGCCGCCCGGTTCGGCGCGATGATCAGACGGGCGCCGTCAAGATCGGCCAAGCGTTCCGACCAGGCGCGGCCCGCTTCGCGGTAAAGCTCGCGTTTTGTATCGAAGAGCGGGTCGATCTGTTCGCTCTTCTCGATCGTCCATACGGCGGCACGGTTCGATGCCGCCTCCTCAAGATGGTCGCGGGGCGTTCGGGGCTCGGCGTCATGGGTTTCGGCATGCAGCGCCAGCTTATAGGGATCGATCGGACAGCGAGCCAGAGCCTCCCGATAGGTCTCAATGGCATCGGCGATATCGGCGGCGGCAGCGTTACGCTCCTTAATTTTGGCAATGGTCGCTTCCGAGAGGATGCTCTTTTGATCGGGGCTTAAGCCATACTTCTCGGCAGCGATATGATCCGCCATCGCCATTGCCGAAGCGTGGTGAGAGAGCTGCTGATAGGCGCGGAGCCGGTCGATCGCGGGATCGGCAGCGGTATCCGGGTGAACCGCGATCACGTCGGCCGCACAGACGGCCTCTTCCATTTTCCCTGTGAGGGCGTACCGCGGCACATCATGCTGGAGATCGTCGGCCGAATGTAGCACCGCCACCCCGTTGCCCAAGATCCGGTGCAAACCGGTGAAGGTCGCGCCATCGGCCGACCGGGCGAGACCGTCCACGGTCCCCATCAGCACCAGGGAAGCGCCGCGTTCCTCAGCGATTTTACCGATTTCTGCGAGGCGCGGCGCGGCCAGCAGATGGGCATTGGTGACGACAATCCGGTCCTCGGCCGCCGGAAGACGCGGCTCAAGATAGGCTTTCGTCGCAGCGACCGTGTGCTCGAGGAGACGGTTATCCTGGAAGGTCGCCCGGTCCGAGAAAATCCGCTCAAGATCGACGGGCGTCTCGGTCCGGGCCAAACGGCGCTGAAGCTGCTCGGTCAAAGCGTCGCTGCGCTCGCCCGTCTGCTCATAACGCTGGATATCGGTATACAGAGCCACTTCGCGTAAGAAATTCGGCAAGGTCACCGCATTCGTCACCCCGGCGCGGGTCAGTTCCCCGGCGCCAACGGTGGTCGACGACAAAGCAATCAAGCGATGACCCTGGGTCTGATCATGGGCGGCCAGCAGTGCCAGGCCCGGCCCAACATCGCGCATCGCGCCGGTATCGAGCGTCGCAATCCGCCCCTGGCGGGTCACGCTGTCGAGAACCGCGAGCTGGTCGATCCCCGGCGCGGTCCCGAGGGACTTTTCATAAAGGGCGGCAGCAGCAGCGGTTTGAGCCTCGGTGGCCGCTTGGGCCGGGGAGGCTGCGAGCCGCACGGCGACCGCGAGCGCGTCCGCTTCGCTCTGCACTGTTTCGGCGAGAGTGTAATAGGGGATCCGCTTGGATTGCGGCTGATCGGCCGTGCCCGCGCCTTGAGCCGGCGTAACGTCAAAGGCGAGGAATCGTTCATCTGCCTTCAATGCAGCATGAACATCGTGCCGCGCTAAGCGATCAAGACCAAGAGCCTTGAGCTGTTGTTCGATCTCTTCCGCCGGAAGCGCCGGGCTGCGCTTCAGCAGCAGTAGCGCGGCATCAATCCCGCGTTGCGTCTCCGGCCCCGGCCCGCGCACAAGCGTCCGACCGGCACTGGCCCCAGGTGCTGGAGCTGGCGTTGCGGGCTGCGGCCCGAGACCCAAGGTCCGCTTCAGCCGCTCTTCGACAGCCCTCAGAACATCTGAGTTTGCCGCGTCAATCGGCGTGCGCGCCTGCATGGCCTCGGTAAACCGGGCGCGTTGCACCGCGATCTGCGCCTGCGCGTCATGCTCATTAGCCAATGCCGCCGCCTCCGATAAGCCCTGAAGACCAGTATCAAGCTGGCGATGGACCAGCGCTAAGCGCGCGATATTGGCTCGGGTCGGCAGTGCTTCAGCGTCGAGAAGCACGCGCCGGAAGGCCTCGACCTTCTGATACATATCCGCTTCGACAATCTGAAGCAGGGCAGGCTGCTCAATGCCAGGGATCGGCGCACTCTGCATCGCCGCACGCTCGGCCACCAGCTTGTCAAAATCGCTCGCGCTCAGCGCCTCAAGATCAATGCGCCCGGGGCGGGCATTGAAGACCTGCGCCAACTTGTCTTCGATCAGCCATTCCGGCTGCTGGGATGGCGCAACCGCTGGGGCCTTCGGCTCGGGCAGGATAATCTGCGCCGCGTCCGCCGATGGCGCGACCGGCTGTACGACCGCCTCGGGCCGCTCGACCCGCATTGCCTCGTCCTGCTCAAGACGGCGTAGACCTTCGCTTGCCACATTGGCCAGCCGGTCGGCCAGGACAGTGGGGCCAATCGCCTTAAGGTCGTCGTTCATATCCGCCTCGGGCAAGAAGCGAATAACCCGATTGCCATGCAGGGCCTGAAGACGCTCGAAGGCCTTTTCACCGGCGTGGTCATTGTCCGTACAAACGACAATCAGCTTTGCATCGTCCGGGTAACTTATCTGGTGCAGGTTCGACGCCGAATAGCCCGCCCAAACCCGCGCATTGGGACGCGCTGTCGCAATGGCCAGACCATCCTCAATCCCCTCGGTGAGATAGAGAATATTGCTGCCAGTGTCGCTCAGTTTCGCAACTGCGCCATCGCTATGACCGATGACCAGCTTGGACGCGCCCTCAGGCTTGCGCCCATCTGCACCCGGCAAATAGATGCGATGGGCGCCAGCGAACTTATTCGCGCCATCGGTCAGGTTCACCAGCAGAACCGGATAATAATGCCCGTTGGGGTGTTTAACCTTCGGCACAAAGCCCAAGGCGTCGCTGCGCGCGCTGATCTGACGGCTCGTCAGATAGGCATCGGCCGCCGTCCCGTCGACGCGCATACGGTTCGACCAAAGCTGTTCAGCATAAGCGCGCTTCCGCGCTTCCGCCGCCGCGTCATTCTGGACCTGCCCCGCCACATAGGCCTGCAATTCCGTCTGCTCATGCTTCTGGCCAAGAAACTCCAGCGCCCACTTATAGGCTTCTCTGCGATCGCCACCGAACTTCGCGTTGGCAATCAGCGTGAAGATATTGCCGCTATCCCCCGAGGCAAAATCCTTCCAGATGACATAGCCCTTCTTACTGCCCATCGAGATCATTAAACTGTCGCCGGGCGCTCCGCTGATGTCACCGACCCGCATCGCATTATTGGTGCGGTCACAGGTCGCCGCCGGCATGATCTTATTGACGACGATCGTCCATTGGTCCGACAGCGGTTTGAGGAGATCGGTGATCGACGGACCGGTCTTTCCTGCATCAAGCGCCCGCGCCACCTTACCGACCACCGCCGCGCCCGCTGCCCCTTCCGCGCGATCCACTGCCGCTGTCGAGAGTTTCGGCGCATCGGGGTCAAGCACAAGCGAGGGGCGGGGCGCATGGCGCGGTACATCCGTGCCGTGAACGCTCGGCGTCTGCCATTCATACTCGAGCGTCGAGTTCGGCACGCTCATCGCGCCGATCTTCTGCTGCAAGCTCACCAGATTGATTGCGTCGGCCGACGCCGCGAACAAATACATATCGTCGCGGTGACGGGTAATGGCGACGCGCATCCAGCCCTGATCCGCGCGCGTGTCATAGAGCACGAAGCTGGCGTCTGCCGTCATGCCCTGCGCGCTATGAACGGTCGAGGCGTAGCCGTAATCGATATTGCTCCAGCGCCGCGTATCGACCGGCGCTGTGATCTCTTGGCCGTCAAACTGAATGTGCAGGATCGACCCTTCGATCTCGCGGATCGTGCCGCGCATGCGCCGATAAAGGTCTTGCTGCTTGTCCGTGTCGGTCAGAATAATCCGATCGCCCTCGGCAAAATCGCGTGCGCCGCGCGCCGTCTTCACCGTCACATCGTCGCTGCTTAATCGCCCCTCAGCCCGCATCGCCGCCCGCGCGCGCTGATTGAGATCGTCAACATCGACATTGCGATAGGCGAGGATCAGCATGTTGGCGGGCGACCGGTCGGCCAGAGCCTCGCGCCATTTGGCGATGAGCGCCGACTTCGCCCCGGCACGCCAATCGATCTGCGGGTCTTTTCCGCGCTTGCGCAGTTTGAAGGCGTCGAAGATCGCCTTCTGCTGCGCCCGCGCCGCCGGTTCGCCCGCGAGACGGTTCAACTCCGCCGTCGCATCCTGCGCCAAGCTGCGCACCGACACGTTCAACCGCTGAAGCGTCGGACGATAGAGCACCGGGCGACTCGAAATCGTGACCGCCGCTTGCTCCATCTGCTTCGACAGCGAACGGATCAAACTCTCCGACGCGCCGACATCGCGCGCTTCGGCGACCATGCGGCGGCCTTCGAGATAGCGCAGCACCTCCGCCGTAACCGGCTCCTTCTCGGTCGCGGCAACCGACTGACCGAGGATAATGCGACCCTGCTTGGAATAATCCTGCAACGCGCCAAGAATGTCGCCCTTGTGGAATTTAACGCTCGCGTCGCGCTGCCAATCGACACGCTGGCGTGTGATCTCGTCCAGACGGCCCGCGCCGAAACGATCGACCAACATCGCGAAGGGCGCACCCGCGTCGATCGGGCCGGTCTGGCCGCGGTCGCCAATCTCAATCAGCTTGGCACCAACCGCCTCAAGATAGTTCGACAGGATGACATGATCCTTCGTGCCAACGATCCCCGCTTCATCGAGAACGACAATCGACTTGGCCGTCGGCAGTTTCTCCTCCAGCCGTTCTGCCGCCCGCATCATGAAACTATGAAGGACGCGATGGGTTGACGCCGACATCTGCCGCGTCGTCAGCACCTCGGTAAAAGCGTCTTTGGCGCTATGGGTCTCCGGCAGCTTCGCCTGATACCATTCAAAGCTCTCCCAAATTTTTGCATCGATCTCACCAAGATCGAGGAAGCGCCGCAGGCTCTGATGGTTCTCGATCTGAAGGATCAGCGTGCGCAGCGTGTCGGCCTCCATGCCGGTGCCGTTGCGCAGTTCATTAACGGCCTGATGCGATAGCGCTACGCCGCGCACCTTGAACTCGGTCTCATCGTAGAAGCTGCGTAAGACGCGCATGGCCGTCGTCTTACCCGACCCGGCCCAGCCTTCCGCCAAACCTAAGTCGCCGCCGGTCAACAAGCGATGGACCGCATCAATCTGGCTGACATTGCCGTCGCTGGTGAGGATCTCCCGGAAACGCGCTTCCACCTGCTCGACCGTCACCGCGACAGCGTGATCGTTCCGGCGCGCAAGATCGGCGCTGGCCGTCAGCAACGAATGCTCAAGCTTCACCGTATCGCGTAGCGTGTAATAGGTCTTAAGGCTGGTCTCTTCGATCTGATTCCCTTGCGCGTCAAAGCTGATATTCGTCTGGGTCTCGATATGCTCAAGCAGTTGATCCGACCGCAGCACTTTCGCGAGCCAGCGCTCCATCTCACTCGCTTCATGCGCAAACTTGCGAAGCTCCAACACGACGTCATCATAAGTAAACACGGCCTTGCGCAACGCCAGCGACCCGATCACCGCGTCAGGGTTCTGTTCGATGACTTTGCGCGATGCCGCCAGCCAGTCGAGATGCTCTTGCACCGCGGGGGTCACGATATCGCCCTCTCGCCAACGCGCGGCGACGCGCATTTCATCCATCTGGAGAGGCGAGGTCGGCAGGTGCCCGAGTGTTTCGAGAATCACTTCCTTCTCTTCGCGGTAGGCCAGCGGAACCTCGAACCCAAGGTCCAAGCAACGATCTCTGACCAAGCCAGTAAATTCGGATTGGATCTCGGCTAACGTCGTCACCGAGCCCCAGTCCGTCACCGGCATATCGACCTTCTGCTGCCGGGTGTTGCGTAGCACCTCGCCGGTATCGACGTTGATGACCTGCCGCCGCTTCGCGCCGAAGCCCTCTTCGAGCATCGGTCGCATTGCCGTCAGCACATGAGCATGAGGCTGATAGCGATACCAAAAACCCGACTTCCGAACATAGACATGGTCGCCTTCGGGCTTCAGTCCCGGATCGTCATAGCGCTCATCAAAGACAGGGACGCCCTCGGGCTTCGGCTCATCATACTCGTGCTTGCTGCCGTAAAGGTGCATCGACACCAGCGCCATCATACCGCGCGACGCATAGAGCTTCTCGACGGACTCGCGGACCAAGGCGACATTCTGGTCAATCGTAAACTCGCGGGGCAGCGTCTGGATAAACTCCCGGAACAGCTGCGCGTCTTTGCGGATTTCGACCTCATCGATCAGGTCGGCAAAGCGTTGGCTAGCGGCTTCGATGTTAAAACGGGACTCGGCCGCAAGCGCTTTAGCCCAATCGGGCGCTTGCTCGCCGACGATAATCTCGGCATGGGCGACCTGAAATTGACGCGGGCGGAAGTCGAAGATTTCGCCGGTCTGCGGGTCAACGCCGCGCATCCCGACGCGATAGGCTACCGATTGTGTTGCTGTCGTTCCCGTTCGATAGGCAGCCGAATGGGCGGCTTTAGCCCCGCCGCCGCGCGCTTGGATTGAAACGTGAACATTCGTATGCATGCACCCACAGAATGCCAAAAGAAGAAACGTCGCGCAAGCGACGTATATACGTGCCTACTGTCCGACCGGGCCAAAACGCAGGGCCGTCTAGTCGGGTCCGGTTCCGCTGGGGCAACGCCGCAAACGGGGCCGGACCCCAAAAGCGGAGGGGGCGGGCGACGGAACGACGACCGACACCGACAGCGCGACGGGCGC